>DAITMB010000050.1:6449-33868 GCA_036835375.1 Bacteroidota bacterium | reverse complement strand
TTACTTTTCAATGAAATAATCGTGGAAGCTGAGGGCAATCAAGCGAGCAGTGTGGCGGAGAGTAGAATCTTTGTTGGAAAATAAAATGGGTCGATGCCTCCGATCAGTTGTGCCTTTCGGTGGTACGTAAGTTCGAAAATGATTATGAGAAAGTCTAACGATACGCGCAAAAGAAGTTTTTTCTAGGCAATAGATAAGCGGTAGATGTAGCCAGGCGGACTTCGATTCCATTGATCAAAAATTTCGCTCGCAGGTTTCATTTGGCTTGGGGAGACAAAATCCAGCGATAAAATCTAGGGCTTTCCTCGCAGATAGGGATATATTTGTAGATCCACCCCTAACCTGCCTGTCCAATGATTCAGCAATTGAAGTCCTTTGAGCAAAAAGCCCCCGAGATCGTGTTTCACTGGCGAGATACCGAGACCGAGGCAGAAGGCTGGATGGTGATCAATTCGCTCAAAAATGGGGCAGCTGGTGGCGGCACACGCATGAGGCTTGGATGCACGCTGGGAGAAGTGCTGGCGCTGGCCAAGACCATGGAAGTAAAATTCAGCGTGTGTGGACCTCCGATCGGCGGTGCCAAGTCGGGAATTGATTTCGACCCGGAGGACCCGCGCAAAGGAGAGGTGCTCCAACGCTGGTATCAAGCGATTTTTCCGCTGCTGAAACATTACTACGGCACAGGCGGCGACATGAACGTGGACGAAGTCCATGAAGTGATGCCCATTACCTACGGGCTGGGCTTGCTCCATCCTCAGGAAGGGGTCGTGAATGGCCATCTGGGACTTCATCCGAATGTGCGTGATGTGGTGATTGAGCAGCTGCGCATCGGGGTGGCCAAGCCAGTGACGCACTGGGACTATGCACCGACGAATGAGGACCGCACGGTGACGGTATCGGACATGATCACCGGCTATGGTGTGGGCATGTCAGTGGTTCATGCCTACGATTTGTGGAATATTCACAAAGACAAGCCCCGTGTGATTGTTCAGGGATTTGGTAATGTGGGCGCCGCCGCCGCGCTCACCTTGGCTAAGGAAGGCTTTCGGATCGTGGGGATCGTAGATCGTCGTGGGGGGATCATTGAGCCGGCTGGGATGGACCTGGAGGCGATCAAACGACTATTTTTTAGTCGGGAAAAAATGGTACTCAAAGGGGCTGAGGTTCTGCCATTTGAGGCGATTGACCGGGAAATATGGTCTATCGGGGCGGAAGTGTTTGTGCCAGCGGCAGGGTCGAGACTGGTGACCCAAGCGCAGTGTGAAGCAATGGTTGCCCATGGGTTGCAACTGGTTTCGTGTGGCGCGAATGTGCCCCTGGCCGACCCGGATATTTTTTTAGGAAAAACAGGAATTTGGCTAGACGAGCGGGTCGGAGTGATCCCAGACTTCATTGCGAATTGCGGAATGGCTCGTACTTTCGCTTACCTGATGCAGCCGGAAGTGTCTTTGGAAGACGACGCCATTTTTCAGGATGTTTCACAAACGATTCTGCAAGCGCTCCGTAAGACCCGCCAGATCGCTCCAGACCCCAAAAATTGGTGGCAAAGCTCGTTAGCGTGGGTCCTCCAAGAGGTCATGTAGTTGTCAAAGTATTTGTCGAGAAGGTAGCTGGCAGGTAGAAAGGGAAATGGCAGAGGCGGAACATCGTGTTGGATTGGCCTTTGACTATTTTTTGAGCTGCATCGAGTTTGTCGATACTTTGGGCCGAATTTTTCCTTCCAGCATGACAAGACAATCCATTTCCTGGATTTTCATCCTCTTCACTTGGATCACCTTCGGGCTCCAACCTCTCTCCGCCCAGGACGATTCCCTCCACCTGCCTGGAAGTGATATTCCCTCCGACGGGATTGCGCAGAATGATCCTCCTTCCACCGATCCTGCTGCGAGCACCACATTATCTGGCCATTCGCTTGACGAACACGAGATCGATCATGATCAGGGAGCTCATCCAGCGCCTGCCCTTTGGTCCACGATTCCCTTCATTGTGCTCTTGCTGCTGATCGCCACCGGTCCTGTGTTTTTTGGGCATTTTTGGCACAAATACTATAAGTGGATCGCGCCCGGGTTGGGGCTTATCACCTTGAGTTACTATCTGATTGTGTTGCCGGGTGCCCACGAGCCCGCTCACGCGCTGTCGGAATATGTCTCTTTCATTGCGCTGCTTGCGCCGCTCTACATTGCTTCTGGCGGAATTCTGATTCAGATTGACAGAAAAGGAACGCCTTGGGCCAATCTGGCCCTGCTATGGATTGGGGCCATCATTTCGAATGTGATTGGAACCACGGGTGCCTCTATGCTGCTGATTCGCCCATTCATTCGCCTCAACCGCGACCGACTTCAGCCTTATCACATCATTTTTTTCATTTTCATGGTCAGCAACATCGGTGGCTCCTTGACGCCGATCGGTGACCCGCCGCTTTTTTTGGGATTCCTCAAAGGGGTTCCTTTTGAGTGGATGCTGATCCATGTTGCACCTGAATGGTTTTTTGCCCTAGCGCTGATTTCTATCCCTTTCTATTATTACGACCGGAAAAACAGTGTGGACCTCAACACGTCAGAGGCCGTGTACTCTGGCAAGATGGTCTTACGTGGACAGCGAAATTTCCTGTGGTTAGCAGTGATTGTGGGAGCCGTTTTTCTCGACCCCAATGTGCTCGATTGGGTGCCAGCAATCGAGTTTCACGGATCCAAATATTCTTTTTTGAGGGAAATAATCCAATTTTCCGCAGGATTTGGCTCTTATTACTTTGCAGATAAGCAGGCGTTGCGGGACAATGAATTCAGCTTCGCACCGATCAATGAGGTCGTGTTCCTTTTCGCAGGAATTTTCTTCGCCATGATGCCTGCGCTTCAGCTCATCGGGACCTTTGCGGCTTCAGCGCAGGGGCAAAGTTTTTTCACAGTGAATTCCATGTACTGGGTCACGGGCTTGCTATCTGGATTTCTCGATAATGCGCCGACCTACGTCAACTTCCTTTCCGCAGCGCTGGCAAAGTTTGGCGCCTCGGTGAGCGATCCAGTTGCCGTCAAGGCATTTTCTGAAGGAATCGTCAATGGAGTCTCTTTCCCGGGGACCAAAGATTATTTGCGTGCGATTTCTATTGCTGCAGTCTTCTTCGGTGCATTTAGCTATATCGGTAATGGACCTAACTTCATGGTCAAAGCCATTGCAGAAGAAAGAGGCGTTTCGATGCCTTCTTTCTTTGGATACATCATCAAGTACAGCGCTATCATTCTCCTCCCAGTCCTATTTTTGACCTGGCTGGTGTTTTTTGTGCTTTTGCCTCCGAGTATGTAAGGGATGAGGCGAAGATACTTGAGGAAAAGTGTGGGCAGTTGTAGCAAGACTCAGCTCCCCATTTTGAATACATGCAGGAGAGACTCCCTTTCCTAGCTGCTCCCAGCGTCCTTGGAGTACGTGTGATTGGAGACGATGCGCTCTTCGACAAACGCCAGCTCGTTGTTCGGGTGTGTGAGTTGGATGGTAGCCCAGCAACGCGATTTCGGTCAACAAGAGAGTCCAGAAGAGCCTTCTACAACGCGATTTGAGCGCATAGTCAGCGATTTATCGCTTGGCGAAACTCAAGTAACAGCATTGGCAGGGCTGAATCTTCGTTGCATCAAGGCAAACGCAGACTTGCGCAATCAAAGTTCTCAAGAAAGAGAACTTGTTCAATCCAAGACAACTGAGGTGACTGAACAGCACGATGCAGAGTTGAAGGCGTTGCTGCCTGATGAGCAGCTCAAGAAGCATCATAACATGCAAAATGAGCATCACGAAAAGATGATGAATCGCCATGATGGCGGCAACCAAAATCAACGAGTTCAAAGTCCTCGCGACAGCACGAGAACTCCGTTTCAGACACCTTAACACCTATGACGAATAGCCGTAAGGGTCTGTAAATGTTTTGTCAAAGTACACTCAGCCTTTACGGTTGGGTGTACTCTTTTTTCTTCCCCTATCAATCACCAGCGTGGTATGAAATATTCTTTCCTCGTCTTCTTCAGTCTCATAGGGTTTCTTTCCGTGCAAGGACAAGGCTTGCGCGTGACCGGAAAAGTCGTCAAAGATGGTAGTAGTGATCCGATTGCGGATGCTACAGTTACCTTCTTGAGTCTTCCAGATTCGGTACAGGCGCTGGGGATTACCACGGAAGAGGGGAAGTTTTCGATTTCACTAGAGAAAACAGGGGCCCATCTGTTTCTGATTGTAGCAGATGGGTTTGAAACGCTGGAGCGGCGGATTGTCATTCCTGCCACGGGGCTCGACATTCCCAATCCGATCGGACTCACTGCGGCGTACTCGCTCGATGCAGTGACGATTTCGGCGGAAGCTGCCATCGCACAACAAAAGGGCGATACCACCGAGTTCAATGCTTCGGCTTTCACGACCAACCCCGACGCCTCCGCTTCTGACCTGATCCAAAAAATGCCGGGAATCACAGGTTCAGATGGCCAGGTGACCGCGCAGGGTGAGCGTGTGACGCAGGTGCTGGTAGATGGAAAGCCATTTTTTGGGGACGACCCACGGGCGGCACTAAACAATCTGCCAGCGGAGGTGGTGCAGAAAATTCAGGTTTTTGATCAGCAAAGCGAGCAGTCCCGATTCACTGGCGTAGATGACGGCGAGACGGTGAGAACGATCAACATTGTGACCAAGCCTGAGACGCGCAACGGGACTTTTGGTACGGGCTATGCGGGCTATGGCACCGAAGATCGCTACCGCGCAGGCGGTAATGTCAATTTCTTCAAAGATGCCCGAAGGATCTCGGTGGTAGGAATCACCAACAACATTAACCAGCAAAATTTTGCATCAGACGACCTCTTGGGCGTAGCCAGCGCGGGTGCAGGGCGCGGACGTGGTGGCCGGGGCGGTCGAGGTGGTGGCGACAACGTCGGAGACTTTCTTGTGGGCGAGCAGGGCGGCATTTCCACCACGCATTCCATCGGGATCAATTATAGCGACCAGATCGGCAAAAAGCTTCAACTCACAGGGTCATACTTTTTCAACCAATCCGACAACGTCGCCGATCAGGAGATCCTACAGCAATTTCTCACGGGGCGCGACACCGGCCAAGTGTATCAGGAGCGACTGGAGTCTGACAGCCGGAACCTCAACCATCGGGCGAATTTCCGATTGGAATTAGAGTTCACCGAAAGAACCTCCCTGATTTGGGTGCCACGCGTCAGCATTCAGCAAAACCAAGGAAATTCTCTCACGCTCGGAACTTCCTCCCTGGGCGACGCCCTCCTCAACAGCTCAGTCATTGACTTCGACTCCGACCTGACTGCCATCAACGCGAATAATTTTCTCTTGCTGCGCCACCGTTTCGAAAAACCGGGTCGCACCCTTTCGCTACGTGTCAGCACGGGCTACAATCGTTCTAATGGCCTAAATAGTCAATATTCGGCCCTCAATTATTTTTCTTCTGCGATCCCTTCCGACACGTTGGACCAACGCTCTTTTTTGGAAGCTGATGGCTGGAGTGGGTCGGCCAATCTGACTTGGACAGAGCAAATTTTTGAAAAAGTCTCCCTCAGTACCTGGTATGAATATGAGCCACGATGGAATGATTCGGAGCGAGAAACCTTCAATGGCGATCAGCTCAGCGGGGAGTATGCGCGGCTGGATACGCAACTGACAAACGTCTTTTCGAGCACCTACCGCACACAGCAGCTAGGAACCGGGATCTCTTGGCGGACCGAAAAGGGCTTTTTGAATGCGCGATTGGGGGTTCAGGAAGCGAAGCTCAACAACGAGCAAGTCTTTCCCCGAGTAGATACCATCGGATTCACCTTTTATAATTTGCTCCCGAGGATCATGTTTCGCCAAGGAAGAGGCACAGACAATTCATTTTTTGCGATGTATCGCTCCGGTACCAATGCGCCTTCTGTATCGCAGCTTCAGGATGTCGTGAACAATGCCAATCCGCTTCAACTGAGCAGTGGGAACTCCGAATTGAAGCAGTCCTTTGACCATCGGATGTTCTTGCGATATAACAAAACCAACACAGCATCGGGCCGCCTGATCAGCCTCAATCTCAGCAGCCAGCTATCTCAAAACTACATTGCCCGAAGCAGCTACATCGCGGTCTCGGACACTGTCCTCGCCAATGGCCTGTTATTGCCTCGTGGCGGACAGTTTACCCAGCCCGTCAACCTGAATGGCTATCTTAACCTGCGATCTTTCTTCTCTATCGGTCAGTCGATTGCTGCGTTGAAGTCGAATGTGAATTTCAACGTTTCGGGGAATTTCGTCCGAACACCTGGCTTGGTCAATGGCCGGGAAAATGTAAGCGGCAATACAGGGATTGGACTTGGGCTGGTGCTAAGTAGCAACATCAACAAGAACATTGATTTTACCATATCGTCCAACTCAGATTTTAACATGGCGACGAACTCCCTGCAAGAACAATTGAACACGCAGTTTTGGAGCCAGACGAGTCGCGCGAGGATCAATTTGATTTCGCCGGGTGGATGGGTCATTCGCACTTCTCTGGACCACACGCTGTATCGTGGTTTGACGGATGGGTTCAACCAAGATTTTTTTCTGTGGAGCGGAGGTGTAGCCAAAAAATTCTTCAAAGAACAACGGGGCGAGCTGGAACTTTCCGTGTTTGACGTACTGGGGCAAAACACGGCCATTTCGCGGACAGTGACTGAGATTTATATTCAGGATTTGCAGCAGACGGTGCTTCAACGCTATGCGATGCTCACGTTTCGGTACCAACTACGAAACTTCGTTCAGAGTGCCCCTGAAGAAGGAGACTGGCGACGATAACCCTTCGCGCAGGAAAATGGGACTATGACTAGGGAATGAGCCAGCTCATTTGGCAGCTTTCCGGCGACGTGCAATCGAAGGAGGCCCTGCGATGCCCCGACCGGCTGAGCGAGAGCCAATCGACGTGCTGAACGTTGGTTTGCACTACCACAAAATGGCGATACCAAGCTTCAGAATTTTCGTCGCTCGGATTTGGCACACGCGTGTAGGTATCGATGCCCGTTTGCGCATCGGAGATCTTGCCGCCTGGAACGAGGTCTGCGCTGAAATTTCCTTTGGTGAGTCCTGGTAAATGCGCCCATTGCGCGCGAGCCACATCGTCTTGATAATGAAGGGTAGCCAGCGTGCTGATCCGAAGCTGCACTTGGTCAGCTGCATTCCAAAACAGCCAGTGGACCGATGGATTCGCTCGGATATCACGGATTTTCGCCGCTCGGATGTCGCTGTGCAAGGTCAGCGTGAGGGTTTCTTTCGTCGCCTCGCGCAAAACGACCATTCGGGAGGTCGGACCTGTAGTGCCAATGGTAGTGAGCGCTCCTGTGTAGAAAGGATGAGCGGAAGAAGAAGCCCCTTCCGCGAGAAAGCTCCAGATTTCATCCCAAATGGTGGTGAGGGTAAGCATAGTACAGGGTAGAGAGAGTCGCCGTTGATGAAAAGGAGGACATGAATCTGGGAAAGCCAGCAAATTGGAGAATGTTTTCAAATCCCCGAAGCGCAGTGACAGTCGTAGTTGAATGCGGACAAATGCTGAGACTCATGAACAGAAGAGAGCGGCTTTTGAGGAGGCCATTGAGAGGGGAGAAGGCCTTTCGATTCTTCGATAATGATTCAAAATTTAAGTAAACTTGGGGGATGAAAATGATCCATGATTTCCTGTTCCAACCCTGTTGCTCCACCAGTAATTATATGCGCTGGGGAGCCATTTGGCTGGTGATTTATTTGCTTTGGCCACTCATGCCACTTCACGCCCAACAAAAACCTGCCTACCTCCTTCTGGATCATCGCGGCAAGGAGGTCTCTTACAAAAAAGTCCTCAAGCAACTGGCGCAAGCGGATGTGATCCTGTTTGGTGAATATCACAACAACCCCATCGGCCATTGGATGCAACTGGAGTTGTTGAAAGATCTATCCGATCGAAGGCCCAGCATCGCAGTGGGGTTTGAGATGTTTGAAACCAATCAGCAGCCTGCCTTGGACAAGCTCACATCACGAGCGTGGGACACTCAGGTGTTTGAAGCCCAAACGCAGCTCTGGAACAATTATCCCACCGACTACCGTCCGGTTGTGAACTGGTGTGTGCAGCGCGATGTGCCCTTGGTCGCTTCCAACGCGCCGCGTTCTTTGGCTCGCCAAGTGGCGCGGGAAGGGATCGGGTCCCTTGAGCTCCTGCCAGACTCTGCCAAGGCATGGCTACCACCGCTTCCGATCGTCATAGATAGCGAACTATCCTCCTATGCTGCCATGCGCGAGATGATGACGGGGCATGGTGGAACAATGAATGCGGATCATTTTATTGCTGCGCAAGCCATTAAAGACGCCACCATGGCGCACCGGATCCTGCGCTTCCGACAGCCCGATCAGTTATTCTACCACCTCAATGGCGCCTATCACTCCGATTTTCATCAAGGAATCGCGTGGTACCTCCAGCAGGCTGCACCTGATATCAAGGTGCTCACCCTCACCATGCTCGAATCAGAATCCATGCAGTGGGAAAGCGAGGGCAATGAAGGGCGCGCTGATTATATTTTGATGGTACCAGCTTCCATGACCAAAACCTATGTATCGGAATTTGAGTAACTTGAGTCCTGTACGCTTTGCTTCAAACGATTGATTCTTTGCTTCTCTTCCCTTTTGCTATGCCTTATGCCTTCCGACCGCACCACCTCCAGTCCTATCCAACTCACAGAAGATCAGCTTGATGCACTTAAGGTATTTGATCGGTTCCTTCAGGGAGGGGTGCCGCGTTCAGCTTTTTTACTGACAGGATCTGCTGGTACGGGAAAGACATTTTTGATCAACATCATCTCGCGAATTCTCAGGGAAAAGGGGTTCAAAGTCATCTTATTGGCTCCCACAGGCCGCGCAGCCAAGGTCATCACTCACCGCACGAAGCGCTTGGCCTACACCATTCACCATCACATCTACAGCCCCAAGGAAGGCAACGCAGGAGAGATTCACTTTGAGCTCAAAGTAAATAAGGCCCCAGCAGAGGTCGTCTATATCGTGGATGAGGCCTCAATGATCGGCGACGATGGGGGAGTAGGGTTGTTGCAGGACCTTTCATACTTTGTATTCAATCCCGAAGAGGGCCGCAAGCTTATTCTTGTGGGAGATCCTGTGCAGCTCCCGCCCGTGGGTCATCAGGAAAGTCCAGCACTGGACCCACAAATCCTTGCTCGACAGACCGGAGCCGTTGTGTGGCACGCCCACCTTTCCGAAGTGAAACGCCAGCTCCACGATTCGGAAGTGCTGGACAATGCGGTGAAGATCCGCGATGCTTTTCTCACTCAATCACCAGCGTCGCTTGTCCTGGAGCCTGGCAGAGAAGTGCAAGTATTGGAAAATGGCCATGAAGGCATCGAAATATTCCTGGGATACTATCGCGATGGTGACCCCGATCGGGTCGTTTTTATCACTTATTCAAACGGGCAAGCCACCAAGGTCAACCAAGCCATTCGGCAGCAGCTTCACGAGACCCAAGAGCTCCTCGTTCCCTCAGACCAAGTCATGGTCGTGAGAAACAACTACCACTGGGGAGACCAGAAGCGACTACCCTTTCTTGCCAATGGCGAGATGGGAATCGTCCGGGCGGTGTTTCAGGAAAGTTATGAAGAACAATATGGCTTGAAGTGGATAGATGCGGAGGTCGAATTTCGCGATAGCCGAGGGGATCCTTTCCAGGTACCCTGCAAGCTCATCCTCAGCTTGCTCGATACCAAGGATGCGCAAGTAGATCCGGCAACCATGCGCGCAGTGACGCGACACCGTATCGATGAGTATCAAGGCCTTTCCTACAAGGAAGCCCAAGAGATGCTCGCGCAAGATCCCTATATTCATGCCCTCCAAGTCAAATATGGCTACGCAATCACGGGCCACAAGAGCCAGGGAGGGCAATGGGACAACGTTCTGATCGGATTTGAACCGGATTATGGTCAGGATCCGCTGGCTTATTTGCGATGGACCTACACGGTGTTTACCCGTGCGGAGTCCCGCGTTTTTCTCCTCAGTTGCCCATTTGAAGGAGCCCAATCATGGTAGCGCTGCGAACATATCTCTTCCTGGCCTTGGGGATGATCCTCGCCGGAGTCCACGCCCAGCTACCAAGTGAGGCCCTGGTCCCAATTGGGATGGCTCAGGGACTTCCAGGCCACACAGTCTATGAGGTGTCCCAAGACCAAGAAGGATGGATTTGGATGGCTACTTCCGAAGGTCTGGTGTCATGGACAGACACAGATCATCGCATCTACACCACAACTGACGGATTGCCGCGAAATGATATTCGGGCGATGTATCACCTTCCTGATGGCGGCGCATGGATTCTCAGCAGTGGTGCTTTGACCCGTATGAATTCCGATCATAGCTTTGAGGTGGTGGAGCTTCCTGGAATCCAGCAGCAGCGCATCTATGCCACCCTGGCAGACAGGCTGGGCAATCAATGGTTTTTGGGCAGCAACCAGCTATTTTGCTACTCCCCCAATGAAAAAGTAGATACCTGGAACCGAGAGGATCTGGGGCTTCAAGGCATCATGAGGCTGGAGTCCGACTGGAAAGGCGAGGGAGTGATGGTGAGTGGGCAAAATGGATTGGTGATCCTCGGGGAAGGAAGGGAAATGAATCGCGTCAATTTCCGTCTTGCTGAAGAAGTGCCGGAGAGCAATAAGCAGCGCCTCATACGGACAGATGGGGAAAGCTATTTGATCGCTGGCCATGATCGCTGGTTCAGGCTGACCGAGGATTTGACCACCACCTTAGCACCTTCATCCATGGACCTTCCTTCCCCAAGCGAAGTCCTGGGTGGGGATGTCTGTGTCACATATGGCCTGCTCTTGCTCGCAAAGAACCAACTGCTGGACATTCACTGGATGGATTCGCTGGCGGAGGAACATGTAAAGGCGGAAGTTCTCCTTCGGGGCTCGGTTCTGGAGCAGTATGATTTGCAAAGTCTTTTTGTAGATCAGGAATCAAATATTTGGGTGAGCACTGCCAATCGCGGCGTCCTGTACGTCTCAGGCATTGCCTTAGAAAACCACCACCTTTCCCAGTGCGCTGCCGCCCTGTATGGTCCCCGATCAAATGGCTCTACCACCGCACTTACCACCAGCCCTCATGGTTTTTTGCTGGGTACCCAAGCAGGCGAAATTTTTCTCACAGGCCCGGAGATTTTTCATCCAGACCAGTTTCGCTCCTGGAGCTATCCGGCAGGAGGCGCCATTTTACAGCTCGAGGCTGCGGAGGATGGGTGGATCGGGGTGATCGCAGAAGGCCTACTGGTCGGGAGTTGGGATCTGCCGGAAGTTCAACTTTTACCACTTCGTGGAACGAAGAGCCTTCATTCGCTGGGGAGGGGAGAGTGGGTGCTCAGCGTGCGCGATCGGTTTCATTACAAAATCGATTGGGCGATGATCGAGGAGAGCTTGCTCCGGGCAGAAAAGTTCGCGACCAATCTGGAAAATAAGGCGAGCTGGGTTCAGGTAGGGTTTTCCAGCGAAGCCGTCGTGACCCCCTCCAATACGTTTTGGGTGAGGGTCGAAGATGGGCTGATGGTCACTGAAAATCTCCGAAACAAAAGTCTTTCAGTAGAAAAAATTTCCTTCTCAGGGGAGTACACTGATCTCGCACTTTGGGGCAAAGAGTGGGTCGTGGCGGGGGCGGGGGCAAATGGCATCGAAGTGTTTCAGGGCACTACCAAGGTGTGGCCTGCCAGCCCCGCGGATAGATGGACCTATGGTCCCGTGGAAAAAGTACTGGCCGATTCTGCACGGCAACTCCTCGTGGCTGTCACCAACCAAGGGCTGGTGAAGTTTAGGAATTTGCCACAGCCGGGAACTCCCTATCTCGGAACAGTTTATAGCGGCCCTCATGGCCTTCCGGCTGGCAATATTGAGGCTGTTGTCTTTAGCGAAAATACGCACTACATCGCGTCCTTGATCGATCAGAAATTATTTCTGATGCGTGACCAGTTTCAAGCAGAAACAGTCGCAGGGCACGTGGGACGCCTCTCGCTTCGCTGCGTGAGGTGGCCAGGGGGCGTTTGTCAACTCCCTTGGACTAGCACCCGCTGGATTTCCAAAGATTCTGCTAGCATGGAATTTTTTCTGGCATCCAATTCCTACCGTTACCTGAGCGATCAAGTGATCGAGTATCGATTCAATGAAGATCCATGGATGATCGCCGTAGGTGGCAAGGTCTCTACGTTTGCACTTCCTCCGGGCAGCTACATTCTGGATGCGCGCGTTGTAGTAGGGGAGTGGATCTTAGCAGAGTCGCGAAACGTGATCTCTTGGTATATCAGGCCACCCTTTTACCAGTCTTGGTGGTTTGTTTTTTTTGCTTCTCTGGCCTTAGTAGCGCTGATTTGGGGAGCCATGAGCATTTACTACGGAGGCTACGAACGCCGCACGCTCGAAAAGCTCGTGCTTGAGCGAACCCGGGCATTGGATGAGACCATCATGGAGCTTCGCCGCAGCAATGAAGACCTGGAACAATTTGCCTACATCGCCTCCCACGACCTCAAGTCTCCGCTTCGCGGCATGATCGGACACTTGCAGCTCGTCCAGCGAAGGTATGGAAAGACGATCGGGACGCAAGGAACGGAGTCCATTCTATATGCCGTCAACGAGGCAAAACGCCTCTACGATATGGTGGCAGATTTGCTCGATTATGCCAGTGTGGGGAGCGAGAAGCTGGAAAAAAAGCAGGTATATCTCCGCCACCTTGTCGGCACCATTGAGCAGGGAATGATGTTGCAATTGCGCGAAGGAAATGCCAAGATCATTTATGGCGACCTGCCGGCGGTGGAGGTTGTCCCGAGCCAGTATGAGGCGTTATTTCGAAATCTGATAGAAAATGGACTGAAGTTCAATGATTCAGCAGAGCCGACGGTGAAAATCGATTTTCGACCCACGGAGGGCTTTTGGGTCTTCGTTGTTTCAGATAATGGCATCGGGATTGATCAGCAATTCGTCCAAAAGGCTTTTGAATTATACGCCCGGCTCAACCCGGAATTTCCGGGCACGGGCATCGGATTGGCGCTGTGCAAGCGCGTGGTAGAGCGCCACGGAGGCACGATTTGGGTAGAGTCAGAGCTGGGAAAAGGTTCTTCTTTCTACTTTTCTTTGCCGAGATCCTGATTGCTTTTCTCCCTCACGTGTAATATTTGTCAAGGACTTCGTCACCTGGAAGAATCCAGCATGAAAATCCTGTTTGCTGATCTGTTAAGCTATTCGAAGTAATCCCTATATTGTAGTCAATTGCCTTTTTTAAAATCTGCCCCGATGTATCGAAGCAACTCCTCCACTGTTTGGTCAGGTGTCGTCATGGCCATCGTCTTTTTTTCGTTCAGGTTTCTCTTCGAATCACGGAATTATCCCTTGGGGGATGAGATCTGGCGAAATGCCTATGCAGGAGGGATTGCCCTCGTGGTGGGGGTTGTGCTCGGCTATCTCCTTCGCAATCAGTCCGATAGAATGCGATACCTCATCGCAGCACTGCTGGTCGTGACTGGCGTGCTCATGAATATTATTCTGTGACACTGAGACAGCCCGCGAGGCATTTTTCGCGTCCGTCAATTCTCTTGCTACAAAATAATAAGGACTGTGTGGCATCGACAGAAATCTTCTGGCTTTCAATTCATCATTCGCACTGAACATTTTTCCCTTCAATATCTGGCCTCACACATGAACTTTCGCATTGGATTCCTTTGGCTCATCTTCTGCTTGCCCAGTTGGCTCAGCGCTCAGGACAGTACCAAAAAAGCGCTTACACCCGCGGACTTTGCCCCTTGGACTTTGGTCCAATCACCCCAACTCTCATCAGATGGCGCATGGGCTGCCTGGGAAGAAAATCCTCAACAATACGGAGATGGAGCCACGCTCCTTCAGCGCCTTCCGGGCGGAGAACGCCATCGATTCGAGCGCGCCAAATCAGCCCAGTTTTCAGCAGACAATGCGTTCCTGGTTTTTACCATTCTCCCTCACTTTGATAGCACCCGTCAGGCCAAACTTCGAAAAGTCAAGCCCGACGACCAGCCGAAGGATAGTCTAGGCATCTGGCTGTTTGCTCAGCAGTCTCTTCAAAAAATTCCGCGTGTCAAATCATTTGCTGTAGCTCCCAAAGCAGGCGCCTGGATGGCATATGAGGAAGAAAAGCCGCTTTCAGCCCCCAAGGATTCTACCCTCGCCGACTCGACACAGAAGGTTTCCCCCAAGAAAAAAACCAAAGCTCCCGAGGAGACAAGCCTTGTGCTGCTAGCGCCCCTCACCGGTGAATCTCTTCGGGTGGCGCGTGTGACGTCCTACGCAGTGGCAGATTCAGGAAAACTGATTGCTATGATCGTCGCGCGGGGAGACAGCGTGGACTCCGTGGAGGTTCGGATATTTGAGCCCATGCGGCGGCAGTTGCGTGTGATCTATGAGGGACTCGGATCGGTAAGCTCGTTGGCTTTTGACCGAAGTGGCACCCGGCTGGCTTTTCTCGCCACCAAGGACACGGGAGAAGTGAAGATGTATGGACTATACGGCTACCAATTCGAAGAAGCGCAAGCCCGCCAGCTCGTCGATACAGCAACTGCTGCCATGCCGGCTGATTGGGGACCGAGCGGGAAGGGAACTTTGTCCTTTTCTCACTCGGGCGAAAGGCTCTTCTTCGGCACAGCTCCCCTTCCCAAGCCCCTCCCCAAGGATACCCTCTTGAAGGAGGAAAAAGCCAGTCTTGATGTCTGGTCCTGGCAAGACCGCGTCGTTCAACCCGAGCAACTTCGCAACCTCGACAACGAAATCCATCGCAATTACCTCGCTGTGTGGTCTTGGAAAGAGGCGCGCATGGTGCAGCTTGCAGATCAGGACATGACCGAGATCCATTTGCTCACCGACCGCGATGGGCCATATGCGCTGGGGACAGATAGCCGGGCATATGACCGGGAAAAGTCTTGGGAATCTCCTTCGAAAAACGACCTCTATCGCGTCCATCTCGCCACCGGAGTGCGGGAATTGCTTTTTCGTGGCGTTGCATTTCGGCCTACCCTTACACCTCAGGGAGAGTTTCTCATTACTTGGAATGGGGATCTCCGCGCTTGGATGAGCCTTCACATTCCTTCGGGCAAGGTGGCGAATCTGACAGGAGCTCTTCCGGTGAATTTTTATGATGAAGATCATGACACGCCTTCGCAGCCAGGAGCCTATGGCTTGGCAGGGCTTCTTCCCGGAGAACAAGAAGTGCTGCTCTACGATCGATATGACCTGTGGAAGGTGAGACTGGATGGCACAGAAAAACCTCAAGATCTCACCCGAGGCTGGGGACGAAAGCAGCGGGTGCGCCTCCGAATTCAGACCTTGCGAGAAGATCAATTTTTTGTGCCGGATACCGTCCTCATGAGTGGCTTTCATGAAGCCTCCAAGGCGGAGGGCTACTATTTCGCTACCATCTCGAAGCGCAACCAACCCACCGAGCTGATGGTCGCCGACCATCACTTTAGCGGACTCACGCAAGCAAAGCAGGGAGACCGAATGATTTGGCGAAAAGAACGCTATGATGAATATCCGGATCTCTGGACCAGTGAGGGCGATTTTAAGCAGCCTGTCCAACTTTCGATGGCTCACCCAGAGCAAGAATCGTATGCGTGGGGCAAGGTCGAATTGGTGAATTGGATTGCAGATAACGGCCAAGTGCTGGAGGGATTGTTGTACCGGCCTGATGATATTTCAGCCGACGAAAAAGTGCCGCTGTTGGTTTATTTCTACGAATTGGTCTCCGACCGGAAGAATTTGTATTCGCTCCCAATGCCCAGTCGCTCTATCATTTACCCCTCGTACTATGTCAGTCAGGGCTACGCCGTCTTTATGCCCAACATTGTGTACACCACGGGCCAGCCCGGGCCTGATGCCTACAACTGCATTGTGTCGGGCACCCGGGCAATGATGCGGCAACATGCTTGGATCGACTCCACTCGCATGGCTCTCCAAGGCCAGAGCTGGGGCGGATATCAGACTGCGTATCTTGTCACGCAGACCAATCTCTACGCTTGTGCGATGGCGGGAGCGCCTGTGAGCAACATGACTTCGGCCTATGGAGGGATCCGCTGGAGCACTGGACTGAGCCGGATGGTGCAGTATGAACATGGCCAAAGCAGGCTCGGCAGCTCGCTCTGGGAGGATCCGACGCGCTACATCCAGAACTCACCATTGTTTTTTGCGGATCGAGTCCAAACACCCCTGCTCATGATGCACAACGACGCCGATGGGGCAGTGCCCTGGTATCAGGGAATCGAATATTTCATGGCGCTCCGACGACTCGATAAGCCCGTGTGGATGCTGGTGTACAATGAAGAAGAGCACAACCTCACCCGATGGCCCAATCGAATGGATCTCACGATTCGGATGAACCAGTTTTTTGATCATTATCTCAAGGATGCACCTGCCCCTCGCTGGATGAGTGAAGGGGTGAAGGCAGTGGACAAGGGGCGAGAGAATGGCTATGAGCTTTCGACTGAATCGGGTACTGTCTCGGAGAAGGAATAAAATGGGTCAATACGCAGGCATTTTGCCATTTTTTTTCTATCCGAATTACGAAAACCATGTCTTCCAGTCACCTTCTCCATCAACCCACGGCATCCGCCACAGGTGAATTCCGCGATCGGGGCTCGAAGTTTCTGGCTTTTGCATATCCCGTAAAAACGCTTGTCAATGTGGAGGAGCACTTGCGTGGGATCAAGAAAAAATATCATGATGCCCGACATCACTGCTACGCCTATCGGCTGGGACCCGCTGGTGACACAAGCTTTACTCAAGACGACGGTGAGCCAGCACACACGGCGGGGACACCCATTTTAGGTGCGATTCGCTCTGCCCAGTTAAGTGATGTGCTGGTCGTGGTAGTCCGGTATTTTGGGGGGATCAAGCTAGGTGTCAGGGGCTTGATCGATGCGTATCAGGCCGCAGCAGCTGATGCCATTTTGCAACTTCCCACTCAGCCTATAGTTCGTCAGGCCCTTTTTCGATTAGATTTTAGCTACGAACAGACCGCCGAGATTCACCGACTGACCCATGGGTATGATCTAACTCAAGTGGCAGCGCGATACACAGAAGCCTGTTCCATAGACTATGCATTGGCGTGCGATGATTTTTCACAGCTTCAGCAATGGCTGCAGGAACATGGAATTGAGGCTGAGTTTCTGCGCGAGATTTATTAGGAAGGCCAGATTTTGTACGAGAAAATTTCCATGATGTGCAGCTCCTAGATTGTGAGCAACGCCGGGAAAAGGAGTTGGAGATTGTCTTGTTCGATGACTTCCAGATCAGATTCACGGTTGATTTGGGCATATAATGCGCCAAAGAGTTTCGAATGGAGGTTGTAAACGGTCATCCCGGCCTCTGACTTGGCCAGGATGAGCGATTCGAGTGCTACTAGCATGACTAGCGTAAGTAGCGAGACATGCGCTTCTCACATTCATCGTCGAGGTAGCCCAGCACCTCAATGTGTATCATCTACCAAACCTCGGCACCGTCGAAGCGACGGACTGTGATAAGTTTGTCAGGAGCTGGTATCGCAAGTATCTTCCCCAAAAATTCCTTCATGGCATCGGACATATCAGTCTTGATCTGTGAAAGGAGTGCAGGTGAAAATTTAAATGACGTTATTGTGTTATGATCGATGGGGAAGAGTAATAGTGGGGAACTTAATCTCTCATTTCACAAGATCGTGAATTCTCACCACTCATATCCTTATCCCTTATTGGACCTTTGTTTCGAATGTGCTTTTCGCCGGGATACCCTCCAGAACTTTAAAACTACAAGCAGTCCTTATGTGATTGAGACAGGTTATCGCCGAGTTGTGATGCATGGCCTGTCGAAGATGCTGCGCACATGGGTTTCGATTGGTTCATGAAGGTAAAATGTGCCTTTCCAAATGAAAAAATCATGCGATAGGGAAAAAAATTCGGATTTTTTTTCGCTACGAAAAGGTTCACGTAAACGATTTCGGAGTGTGAAGATCCTGCATAGCGGCGAATCTTTATTGTTTGCTAAGAGATTTTTGACAAATTTGGATTGGGTTTGGAGGACGCAGGAAGACAAGCCAACGCTTTTATTTCCTGCTTCGTTTCCAATAACATGTCTTAGATCGCAGAACTACTCAACTACTACTACATGAATCTACTCCACTCCGAAAGATCGGGTCACTCGCGATTTCCCTGCCCCAGTCTTTCCTGTTAGCACCTTCCAGAGTTGATTGCTATTGTCTGCATTTTCTCAAAATGCAGCATGAGATGTATGCTTAGGCTTGACCTATTTTTTAGGCTGGTCTGGCATCATGCCTTTTGTATTTTCCAATCTTCCACTACTCATTTATTGCATTTCAAACAGTAACTACTACCTACTATGATTTTTTCTAACTCAGTCAAGTCCCTGCAGCGATTTCTGCTTGTGGTGCTGGGTGTTATCGCTATGAGCGGGCTGCAAGCGCAGACCGTGACTGGTACGGTGACCTCTGCATCAGAAGGTGGGTCTTTGCCGAGCGCTACTGTACTCGTCAAGGGCACTACTACCGGAACATTTACCGACGAAAATGGCCGCTTCTCCATTGCGGCAGGTCCTGATGCTACGTTGGTATTCACCTTTATCGGCTATGAGCGACTAGAAGTGCCTGTGAATGGTCGCTCTACGATTAACGTTGAGCTGGAGGCGCGTGAATCCACGCTCGACGAGGTGGTGGTGACGGGCTACGGTACCCAGCGTGCGCGCGAAGTATCCAGCGCCATTACCTCAGTGAAAGCAGAAGACTTCAACGTGGGTCAGGTCAATGATCCCACTCAACTGATTCAAGGCAAGGTGGCGGGCCTCAACATCTCCCGCGTGGGAGGGGACCCCAACTCTGGCTTTACCCTGCGTCTTCGCGGCATCTCCACCTTTGGAGCCAATGCTGAGCCGCTCATCGTGATCGATGGGGTGATCGGGGGCTCGCTCAACAGCGTGGATCCCGCCGACATCGCCGACATCAGCGTGTTGAAAGACGGCTCTGCCGCGGCCATCTACGGCAGCCGTGCCTCTGCCGGGGTGATTCTGATCACCACCAAGCGAGGCGTTCCGGGCAGCACACAAGTGGACTACAATGGCTTTGTATCTTTTGAAGGTGTGGATCGCACGCTACCTACGCTGGGCAGAGAAGAGTTTTTAGCGCTAAAAAATAGCACTGGAGCACCCAATGTGGACCGTGGAGCCGATACCGACTGGGTAGGAGAAGTGACCCGTACGGGAGTTTCTCACGTTCACAACCTCTCTCTTGCGGGCGGAGCTGGGGGCACAACCTATCGGGGTTCCATCAACCTGCGCGACGTTCGTGGGGTAGGTATTGTGAGTGGTTTTACCCAGCTCAATGGGCGCTTCAATATCAACCAAAAAGCATTCAATGATCGGCTCACAATCAATGCCGACATCTCCAACACCGTTCGTCAGGCTGACTACGGGTTTCAGGAGGCGTATCGCTACGCCAACCTCTACAACCCCACGGCTCCCGTGCGCTCAAATGACCCTGCCTTCGAAAACTTTGGCGGTTACTACCAGGAAGTTAATTTCGACTACTTCAACCCACGGGCCATTTTGGATCAAAACGTCAATGAGGGCGAGCTAAAAACGCTGCTCACAGCTGTTCGCGCAGATTTCGAAATCATTGATGGCTTGAAAGTGGGTGCTTTTGTCTCTCGTCAGCGTCGGTCCAATCTCTATGGCGAGTACTACAGCCGTCAGAGCTTCTTTCGTGGCAATGCCAACCCCGACGCCACGGGTGCCCTTGGACGCGCTCGTCGCTACAGCGAAGATGACACCAATGACCTCTTGGAGGCCACCGTTAACTACGTTCGAGGATTTGGCAAAACGAATATTGACCTCTTGGGTGGATACTCTTGGAATGAGCTCGAATATCAAGGGTTTGGCCTTGAAGGTACGGGGATTCCGTCCGACGCGCTGAGTTACAACGCGCTAGGAACAATGCAGGCGATCACCGATCAAGACGTTCCGTTGAGTGTGTTCAGTTCGAAAAACAATTTCCGGGTGATCGGCTTCTTTGGTCGTGCCCGTATCAACGTGGATGATACCTGGAACCTCATGGCTTCGCTTCGTTATGAAGGCTCTACGAGGTTCGGAACTGGGTTTCAGTGGGGGTTTTTCCCGGCTGTGTCAGGGAGTGTAATGCTGAGCAACTTCTTTGAGGTAGATGCCGTCAACGAGTTGAAGTTTCGTGTGGGATATGGGATCACCGGTGCGCTTCCTGGAGCAAGCTACATCTCGCTACCACGCTTTGGGCAGTCTAATTTCTTCCTGTACGAAGGAAGTTACATCCCTGCTATCGGTCCGCAAAACAACCCCAACCCAGCGCTTCGTTGGGAGCGCAAAGGAGAACTTAATGTGGGTGTTGACTTTCAATTGCTCGACTATACCTTCTTCGGTAGCATCGATTACTTCAATCGCGCGATCCGCGACTTGATCTATGCAGATGCCCCTGTGAACTCCCCTCCTTTCACCTTCCCTTCTACAACGGTCAACCTCAACCAGGTAGCGCTTCGCTCAAGTGGTCTCGAAGGCACCTTTGGCTACCGCATGGAGTCTGGCAACTTCTCCTGGTCCCCGAGCCTCGCCTTGACCTACTACAACCCCGTGCTTCTTGACACCGTGGCCGGCGTGGTGCCCGACTTCGCATTTGTGGAGATCTTTTCCACCTCAACATCGCCCGGTGCGCCTGGGCTGAACAACAACCCTACCCAGCGTGTGCAACTCGGGACACAGCTAGGACAGTATTATGGCTACTTGGTAGATCTCGACAACCTCGAAGAGGGAGGCAACTGGGTGAACATTGACCGCAACAGAGATGGCGTCGTCAATGCCAATGACCAAGGAACCATGTGGCTAAATGGTGCCGACACCACTGGCCGTGCACCTACAGGGCTTCCTAATTTCTCGATCGGCTTCAACAACAGCTTCAGAATCGGCAATTTGGATTTCGGCTTCTTCCTGCGTGGCGATTTTGGCCACCACTTGCTGAACAACTACCGGATTTTCTACGAACCCACAAGGTCAGCTCGCCCGATCGAGAACGCCTATGTGTCGGACCGCTTCGAGAATGTGAATGCTTCTCCGCAGATCAACAATTATTTCCTCGAAAAGGCAGATTTTCTCGTGCTGGATAACGCCCAAATCGGCTACAACTTTGTCTTGCCTGGCAAGCAAAAACTGCGTGCCTATGTGGCAGGTCAAAACCTCTTCTGGTTGACGAGATATTCTGGGATTGACCCTTCTGTGCGCTGGGCTGATAATGGGGAAACTGACAACGGTGGCCGACCAAATCTCTCTGGCAACCCGCTCTTCCCGGGTCTCGACCGTCGCAACATCTACTTCACGACGCGCACCATCACCGTGGGGATCAACATGACGCTCTAGGAAAACAAATCAAGTGTTCTCTATGTTCTATTTCAAGGAACTACTTTACTAACGATTTTAAACTGACATGAAAAGATACTCGCTTTTCTTCATTCTCGTACTCGCGGTCACAACGCCTTTGCTCACGCCCGCCTGTACCAACTTGGAAGAGGAAGTGTTCGACTCGCTTACGGCAGCGAACTTCCCTACCACCCGCCAAGAACTGATAGCGGCCTTCGGGTCTGCCTACACGGTTCTTTACACCTTTGGACAGCATAACACTTACATGTCCATTCAGGAGGTGTCTTCCGATGAAGTGGCCATTCCGCACCGTGGGGCCGACTGGTTCGACGGTGGACAGTGGTTGCGCATGCATCGTCACCAATTCAACGATCAAGAAGAATCCATTAACAATGGATGGAATGACATGTATCGTGGGGTCGGAATCTGCAACACCTTGATCGAGACCTTCCAAGGCCTCATCGGTTCAGAAGATTCACCCGTTTCTGATGACGAGGCCAGCCTCTTCATCGCCGAGCTTCGCGGTCTTCGGGCACTCTACTACTATTTTCTGATGGATTCTTGGGGCAACGTGCCTCTCATCGTTGACCTCGAACCCGGCGAGATTCAGGATCCCAATCCTGCCAACACGCCTCGTGCGGAGATCTTTGAATTTCTCGTGAGTGAACTGAATGACATTGCTGGCAACCTCACGCAGGCCAAAGATGTCAATACCTACGCTCGCTTTAACTATTACACGGGGCAGGCCCTGCTCGCCAAGCTCTACGTCAATGCGGAGATCTACACTGGGAATGCTCGTTGGGCGGATGCGGTGACCGCCGCTGATAACATCATCAACTCCGGCTTGTACTCGCTCACCAACGACTACTTCGCCAACTTCAATGCCGACAATGATCAAGGGGGTATGGGTACTTCGGAGAACATCTTTGTGATTCCTTACGACGCCCTTCAGGCTCCCGGGTTTAACATTTCGCAGATGACCCTCCACTATTCCAGCCAAGCCACTTTTGAGCTTCAGGAGCAACCTTGGAATGGGTACTGTACGCTCGCAGAGTTCTATAACTCTTATGAAGACAACGATCTTCGCAGAGGCGTGCCCGGCGACCAACAGACCCGTGGCAACTTCCTCGCAGGGCAGCAGTTTGCTTCCAATGGTACTACTCCTCTCACTGACCCCGGAGTAGAAGCCGCCGACCCAGATGGAGCTGAGGTCTTTTTCACTCCCGAATTGAACGAGCTGGAGCCAAATACCCTTCGTCAGTCTGGGGCTCGTATCTCGAAATACGAGTATCAAATTGGACAGGGATCTAATTCAAACGTGGACTTCCCCATCTTTCGCTACTCTGATGTGCTGCTGATGAAAGCCGAAGCGCTTTGGCGTCAGAGCCCTGGCAATGGAGACGCGCTCGCCCTCGTCAATCAAGTTCGTGCTCGTGCTGGCGTAGAGGCCTTTCCTTCTCTCACAGCTGAAAATCTGTTGGCTGAACGTGGCCGCGAAATGTTCTTCGAAGGCTGGCGCAGAAGTGACCTCATTCGCTTCGGTCGCTTCAATGATCCCTGGTTTTCTAAGCCTGCCTCGGATCCGACGCGCAATATCTTCCCGATTCCACAGTTGAAGCTCAGCACCAACCGCAATCTGACTCAGAACCCCGGCTATTGATGTTCTGCGTTCTGGACATGACTCCTGTGTCATCGACACCCCACATAAAAGCAAGTGGCATCCTGCCACTTGCTTTTATGGTCTTTGGGCAATCCCTCAAACAGATATTTTTTGTGTTGATACTTGCGACATCGCTTCACCGTCTCGCTAGTCCTCCTCGCACAGTGAGGATAGGCTTTGCTATATGGGTTTGTAATGTGCTGCTCTTCTCGTGCGGGGAGCTAACGCCACGCACAGCACCGCCCGTCGAAACGCTGTTTACGCGTCTGCCCGCAACTTTCACCGGGATTGATTTTCGCAATGATCTGGCTTACACCGAAGAATTCAATCCCTACACATTCCGCAATTTCTTCAATGGAGGCGGTGTGGGCCTGGCCGATGTAAACAATGATGGCCTGCTCGACATTTATCTCTGTGGCAACCAAGGCCCCAACAAACTTTACCTCAATCGAGGCAATTGGCTGTTTGAAGATGTGACCGACTATGCTGGCGTGGCATGCCGCGGCGTGTGGTCCAGTGGCGCAAGCTGGGTGGACCTCAACGGCGACGGATGGCTAGATCTCTATGTGTGTAAATCGGGAAGCCCCGAGGGCAAAAACCGCCACAACGAACTCTTTATCAACAATGCGGACCCCGACGCCAAAGGAAGGGTCACCTTCACAGAGCAAGCTGCCAAATGGGGCCTCGACGATCTGGGCCTCTCCACCCATGCTGCTTTTTTCGACTATGACCGCGACGGCGATCTGGATTGCTATTTACTCAACAACTCGCTTCGTTCTGTGGGAGGCTACGACCTCATCGAGGGGCAGCGTAATATTCCTGATAGCCTGGGGGGCAACCGCCTCTATCGAAATGATGGCGGACATTTCACCGACGTGAGCCAGGAAGCGGGGATCTATTCCTCAGCCATTGGGTTTGGGCTGGGGGTGACAATTGGCGATATCAACCGCGACGGCTGGCAAGACATTTACGTTTCAAACGACTTTTTTGAGCGGGATTATTTGTATCTGAATAACGGCGATGGCACTTTTCGCGAAGTGCTGACTGAGCAAATGCCTGAGATCAGCCTCAGCTCAATGGGAGCCGACATGGCCGACCTCAACCACGATGGGTTTCCAGAAGTGTTTGTGACCGACATGCTGCCGGAGCACGATGCCCGCATGAAAACCAAGACCATGTTTGAAAATTGGGACAAATACAGCCTCAATCTTCGCCAGGGTTACCATCGGCAATTTACCCGAAACTCACTCCAACTCAACCATGCCAATGGCACCTTCAGCGAAATTGGGCGAATGGCGGGCGTCCACGCCACAGATTGGAGCTGGGGGGCGCTCATCTTCGATTTCGACAACGACGGTTACCGCGACATTTTCGTAGCCAACGGCATTTATAAAGACCTCACGGACCAAGATTACATTAACTTTTTCGCCTCGCCAGCCACCGTTCGCACCATTCTACAACGGGATCATGCCGTCATTGCGCAGCTCATCGATTCTATTCCTTCCGAGGCAGTGCCCAACTATGCCTTTGTGCGCGAACGGGAGTCGGGCAACGACTTCGTGCCTCGCTTTCGAAACGAGGCCGCTGCCTTGGGACTCGGTGAGCCGAGCTTTTCTAATGGCTCTGCCTACGGCGACCTCGACAACGATGGCGATCTTGACCTTGTGATCAACAACGTGAACATGGAGGCCTGGGTCTATCGCAACAACACCGACAGTTTACACCCACAACATCATTGGCTGGGGATTGATCTGCGGGGCGAAGGTGTCAACCGCTTTGCGCTGGGGGCACAGGTCACCGTGTATGCCGGGGGCAAGGTTCATTTTCAGGAACTTGCGCCGATGCGGGGCTTCGAAAGTTGCGTAGATCCCCGCTTGCTATTCGGGCTGGGCGAAAGCCAAGCCGACAGCCTGCATGTGCGCTGGCCCGACGGGCGGGTGACTTTGTTGCGCGAAGTGGAAAGCGACCGCTACCTGACGCTCGAAGCTCACAACGCGACAGGGGGTCCCTCGCATCTCCCGTTCCCCACAGATTCAGATGCGTTGTGGTTTCAGGAAGTGCCTGCTCCCGATTTCACGCACATCGAAAACGACTTTCAGGATTTTCGTCGCGACCGACTCTTGTTTCACATGCGATCCACCGAAGGCCCTGCCCTCTGCGCCGCCGACCTCAATGGCGACGGTCTTGAAGATGTGTATGTGGGAGGAGCCAAAGATCAGCCCGGTGTGTGGATGATGCAGCAGCGAGATGGTAGTTTTGTCCCACAAAACCATGAAGTGCTGAAGGCAGATGCTGCTTCCGAGGACGTGGCCTGCATTTGCTTCGATGCCAATGGCGATGGGCGCCCCGATCTCCTCGTGGCAAGTGGCGGCAACGAATTTCCTGCCAGCAGTACGGCCCTGCGAGACCGACTCTACCTCAACGATGGACGTGGCGGCCTGCGCAAAGACGAACAAGCGCTCCGGGAGGTAGGCCTGCGAAACACCGGAGCCGTGGCGGTTGCGGATTTCGATGGAGACGGAGACATTGACCTGTTTGTGGGGACGAGACTGGAGCCTTTTCTTTTTGGCAAACCCGTGGATGGGTTGCTGCTGCGCAACAATGGGCGCGGGCAGTTTACCGATGTCACCGACGAGCTTGCACCTGAGTTGCGCGAACTGGGCCACATCACCTCGGCGGTGTGGGTGGACATTGATCGCGACGGCGACCTGGATCTCGTGGTGGCAGGCGAGTGGATGCCCGTTTGTGTGTTTCTGAACGAAAAGGGACGCCTGCGTAGGGTAGAGGCTGGGCTGGGAGCCAGCCACGGGTGGTGGCGCTCGGTGGCGGCAACTGATCTCAACGGCGATGGGTTTCCTGATCTCGTGCTGGGCAACCTCGGCCTGAATACCCGCTTCAAAGCAAGTCCCGACCGACCTGCCACGCTCCACGTGGGTGATTTCGACCGAAATGGCAGCCCCGACCACCTCATCACCGTGTATGAAGGTGACAGGGCTTTTCCGGTGGCGCTGCGCCCAGACCTTGTGGCGCAGCTGCCAGCGATGAAGCGCAAATACCTCAAGCACATCAACTACCGCGAGCAAACGATCGAAGACCTGCTCAGTCCAGCACAACTCAAGGCGTCGCTCCGGCACGAAGTGTATTGGGGGGCAAGCGCCGTGGCGATAAACGACGGCAAAGGGAGTTTTGAGCTGAGACCTTTACCTGCTGAAGCACAGATATCCCCGGTGTGGGCTATCTTGCCTTGGGATCTCGACGGAGATGGTCGTCCTGAATTGATCCTTGGAGGGAACCTGATGCAAGCCAAACCCGAGACTGGCATTTATGCAGGAAGTTATGGCGTGCTGCTCACACCTGATGATGACGGCAACTTAAAGTCCTTGCCTGCCATCCAAAGCGGACTTGTGTTGCGCGGGGCTGTCAGGGGACTGCTGAGGGTTCGCACCCGAGAAGGAGACCAGCTTGTGGTGGCGAGAAATGACGCTACCCTCCAACTCTTTCGTTTTCAACAAAAAGTGCTACTGCCGTGAATGCCTTAAGTGCATGACCCAACTCCTTTTTTTCCAACACTCACCCATTTCACCCTTTCATATTCCACATGAAACGTAAGCCTCTGTTCGACTCCACACTCCCGGCATTGCTATTCATCGCGATGGGTGTCCTGTGCCTCCTTTCGATGCCCGGTTGCACCCAATCGGAATACACTCGTCTTGTGCAGCGCGAACTTGCCTCTGGCGAACGGCATGACAGCCTATTTCTCGGGATTCACTTTGGCATGAGTGCCCAGGCGTTTTATACACATTGCTGGCAGCTCAATCTGGAAGGTACCATCAAAGAAGGTTCGGGCAACCGTTCGGTGCTCTATATGCCAGAAGGATTTTCGAGCCCGGTCAACATGAACTTTTATCCAATCTTCAGCACCGAGGGCGATCGCAATATCTGGCAAATGCCGGTGCTTTTTGACTATGTTGCCTGGGCGCTTTGGAGCAAGGACTTTCATTCTGACCAGCTTTTGCCCGAGGTGCTTGCTCTGCTTGATCGCTGGTACGAGGGAGAATTTATTCGGATGAAAACGCCTGATGGCAACGCCGAGGCCTATGTGAAAGTGAATGGCAATCGCCGGATCATAGTCTTTTGCAAAGACAATCAATATGTACAGGCCACTTTCACCGACTTGCTGGCTGCTAATGAGGTCAAGAAGTAAGAAACTACTACTCCATGAACGCTTTTCACCCTGTCTCCGTCACTTTGTGCACTCTCTTGTGTCTCGCTGGCTGTCAAAGCCCCCAGTCCGACATTCCCACGGGCGAAAAGCGGTTCACGCTGCTTCCCTC
>DAITMB010000050.1:0-6349 GCA_036835375.1 Bacteroidota bacterium | reverse complement strand
CTTGACATTTATGTGTGCAACAGTGGCGATATCCAAGGAGACAACAAGCAGAACGAGCTTTTTATCAATCAAGGAACCAACGCGGAGGGGCTGCCGACCTTCACAGAAATGGCGGAGATATACGGTCTGGCAGATCAAGGGTATTCCACCCACGCAGCATTCTTCGATTTTGACAAAGACGGTGACCTCGATTGCTACTTGCTCAACAACTCATATCGCGCCATTGGCAGTTTCAATCTCAAGGAAAATGAGCGTATCAAACGAGATCCCCTCGGCGGTGACAAACTGCTGCGCAACGACGGCGACCGCTTTGTGGACATCAGCGAAGAAGCAGGAATCTATGGATCGGAGATCGGATTTGGGCTGGGGGTGACCGTAGGCGATGTGGATGGCGACAATTGGCCAGACATTTACGTGTCAAACGACTTTTTTGAACGGGATTACCTGTACTTGAACAACCGCGATGGTACCTTTCGGGAAGTGCTCACGGAACAATTTCAGTCGATTTCAGCAGCTTCAATGGGGGCCGATATGGCCGATCTCAATCAAGACGGCGCTCCCGATATTTTTGTGACTGATATGCTTCCGCAACCAGATGCCCGCATCAAGCAGGTGACCACTTTTGAAGATTGGAACAAGTATCAGCTCAATTTGCGCTACGACTTTTACCATCAGTTCACCCGCAACATGCTCCACCTCAATCATGGCGACAACAGCTTTAGTGACGTGAGTCGAATGGCAGGGGTAGAGGCGACTGACTGGAGTTGGGGGGCACTGCTCTTCGACATGGACAATGACGGGCTACGAGACATTTTTGTGGCCAACGGTATTTATCAGGATCTCACAGATCAAGACTACCTCGCTTTCATTTCCGATGCTGAAACGAAACGCTCCATTATCTCGCGGGAAGGGGTGGACTACAAGCGCCTGATCGACTCCATTCCCAGCAGGCCCGTGGCCAACTATGCATTTCAAAATATGGGCTTTCACGGGGAATCCTCCCGCATTCCTATCTTCAGTAATCGAGCTGCCGAATGGGGGTTGGATCAACTCACTTTTTCCAATGGCTCGGCGTATGCCGACTTGGACGGTGATGGGGATCTCGATCTTGTGATCAACAATGTGAATATGCCCCTTGGCATTTACCGAAACGAGACCTCTCAACTCAATCCCGATCGTCACTGGCTCGCCCTCACACTCGAAGGGGAGGGGCGAAATCCCTTTGCCATCGGCGCAAAAATCGTAGCTTATGCCGCAGAAAAGCGATTTTTTGTAGAGCATATGCCCATGCGCGGCTTCCAGTCCACGATGGACTATCGGCAAGTGATCGGCTTGGGTGACACAGATCAGCTCGACTCGCTGAAGGTGTTTTGGCCCGACGATCGTCAATCTTTGCTCTTGCAGGTAGAAACCCGGCAGCATTTGCACCTCAAGCAGGCCGATGCCTTGCCTGCCAACTTCCCCTTTCCCTGGCCTGAGCGCCCCACGAGCCCGGTTCGCTTTGAGCAGGTGGACTTGAGCGAATCGCTTCCTTTTGTTCATCGAGAGAACGCCTTTTCGGACTTCGATCGCGACCGCCTTGTGTATCAGATGCGCTCCAACGAAGGACCTCGTGTGGCCATCGCGGATGTCTCTGGTAACGGCCTTGATGATCTCTACTTTTGCGGGGCAAAGGACATGGCGGGGGAACTTTATTTGCAAGTGGCGCCAGGTCAATTCAAGCGCAGCCAAGCCGATCTATTTGATCAAGACAAGCTCTCCGAGGAAGTAGATGCGATATTTTTTGATGCCAATGGCGACGGTGCTCCTGATCTCTATGTGGCCTGCGGTGGCACGGAATTTTCCGGATCGTCTTCAGCGCTCAAAGATCGCCTCTATCTCAATGACGGGCGTGGTCGCTTTCGCAAATCGGAGCAGGTGCTGCCCGGTGGCAAATACGAGAGCAGTGCCTGTGTGAGCGCAGCCGATTTCGACGGCGATGGCGACCTCGACCTCTTTGTGGGGGTACGGCTCAAGCCCTTTGCCTATGGCGTGCCAGCAGATGGCTATTTGCTCGAAAATGATGGCAAGGGCCAATTTCGAGATGTGACTCGGGACAAAGCGCCTGACTTGCTCCAGCTCGGCATGATGACCGGGGCTATCTGGACCGACATTGACGGCGATGGCGACACAGATCTTGTGGTGGTAGGGGAATGGATGCCCGTGCATGTGTTTCGCAATGAAGGTGGAAAACTCGTCAAAGTTACCGAGGAATTGGGGCTAGGACGCTCGCAAGGCTGGTGGAACAGCGTGAGCAGTGCCGACCTCGATGGCGATGGTCTGCCTGACTTATTGCTAGGCAACACCGGGCTGAACGCTCGCTTTCGGGCAAGCGACAGCCTACCCATTTTTCTCTATGTGAATGATTTTGACAACAACGGACAGCCCGATCCCATCATGTGCCGATACGAAGACGGCAAACTGCTGCCCTATGCGCGGCTCCACGACCTCATGAAGCAGCTTCCGGGACTCAAGCGGCGCTACCTACGATTTAGTAGCTACATGGACCAAGAGATGACGGATATTTTTCCGGCGGAGAAACTCGAAGGCGCATTAACATATGAAGTGCGCCAGTTGGCGTCCTGCGTAGTCATGAATCGAGGCGAAAAGGGCTTCGAGCTATTGCCGCTGCCGCCTGAGGCGCAAATCACGACGACCTACGCCATTCAGGCAGCAGATATGGATGGCGATGGGATCCCAGACTTGTTGATAGCGGGCAATCACTACCGGGTGAAACCCGAGATGGGACGCTATGACGCGGGCTTCGGTCTCTGGCTCAAAGGGCTTGGCGACGGGCAGTTTCAGGCATATCTGCCCGTACAATCGGGTTTTCGTGTGAAAGGAGAGGTGAGGCAAATCGCCTCCTTCCGTCAAGGAAAGCAAACGCTGTGGATGGCGCTTCGCAACGACGACAGTCCTGTGGTTTTTTCTGTGGAAACGATGCCCCAATGATGGCAGTCCCTCACCATGCGCTCAAGATCCTAACCTTGTCGCTGCTCTGTGATTGTGCTGAGCCAGAGGGCTTCGAACACATGGCTCCGAGGGCAACGGGCGTGAACTTTGCCAATCTTGTGGAGCATCGACTAGACTTTAGGATCCCCGATCTATGATGTGGTGGCGACCGACCTCAACAGCGATGGTCGTCCCGATCTGGTGTTAGGGGGGAATTTTTCGGGGGTGGGACCCAAGCGGGGCTGCTACGATGCTTCCCGTGGCCTGGTGTTGCTCGGGCAAACAGGCGGCGAATGGTAAGCGCTTCAGCCTCCCCACAGCGGACTGGACCTTCGCGGGGACTTATGCCGCTTTCACCTGCACAGTCGGGAGGGGCAGCAGTGGCTCTGGTGCTTGTGCAACGATGCCGACCCACAGCTATATCGCATCTCCAGAGAGGAGCAGCCTCCTAGCCGGTGATGGGATCTACTGTAGTGAATGCTCCCGATGGAGGCTTGTTCGGTGTATGCATCGGTGATTTAAACGCCTCAGCACTAGCGCTCAATCCGATAGGTTTTGCCCGAGGCGATGGACCAATAGCCATAGCCATTCTGGATGTTTTCTGGCAGGAGGATAGGAGTAGAAATGCCCAGTTCAAACCCTTCTTCCTGAATGGCAGCGTTGAAAAAGTCAAGCTCCCCATTTGACGAAAGACCGATCTCCAGCACAAAGGCATCAATGGGTAGAATGCCTCTGACGGAATCCCGGTATTCAGGCATATCTACCAGGAAGGATCTGGAACCAGTGCAAGGGAGGTCGATATAAGAAGTAGCTCTGAGGCCGCCGTAGCAGGAGGAGGGCAGGGGGGCCGTGGCGAATAAAATTGTTTGAATATCAAATAATTCCTCATTGGCTTCCAACCAAGGTCGGAAGAAAGCAATGGGCGAGGCAAGGCTGTCGGGAAAAGTGACTGTAAGCAGGCTGTTGAATCTGACAGCGTCAACTCTGACAATGGAATCCTGGAGCGATAAAGTCACATCAGGTGGGGGAAGGAGAAACAAATATTCAGTCGCCAGTGGAGGCAACTGCGGGTGATACGCCCTCAGCGCGTAGGATTTTCCCACTTCCACAGGATCTACGGTTTCATAAATGCCTCTTCCCAGTTCCGCCAACTGCACACTATCGGCCCCTTCCTCCACGAGCCACACCGAAGCATTTGACACCCAAAAGGAATCCGACACTACGCCCACCACAGGCTGGGTCCGATACAGCTCCACACGCAGAACCTCTGCCGGGCGCAGGGTGCCATACAGGATCCATTGTTCCGGCTGCTGGTTTACATCCAGGTCGATGAATTTTCGGCAGCCCGCGCCGCCAAGCAGAAGCAGGCAGGTCATTCCCAGGACAATCCAGTAGTTTGCCATGATCATCATACGATGATTTCGAAGAAGATGCTTCAGAATTTCCATTCGTAAGAAAAATAGGGCAGAAAGGGAATGAAGGAGGTTTGCTCGACCCGGTACTCAGTTGCGCTGGGGACTCCCGGGGTCAAGATACCCGACACGGTCCTTACCCGTAGGTAAAAAGGGTTCTGCTGGTTATAGACATTGTAGGCCCCAAATGACCAGGTTCTGTTTTCCCTCCTACTGGGCCGATACTGAAAGCTGAGATCCATCCGGTGGTAAGCGGGCATCCTGACGTTGTTCCGAGAGCCATACACCGGAAAGTAGATGGCTTCCTCACCGCCTGGGATCACACTGGGCACCAGGGCTACGGGAAAGGTCACGGCAATGCCGCTTTGAAACACGAACGAGCCGCTGACAGAAAATTGCTTGTTGATGTCATACACGCCGGTGAGGCTCAGGTCGTGCCGCCGGTCGAAGCGGGCCGGAAACCAGTTGCCGCCATTGACCCCCTCAAACTGCTGCTCACTCCAGGCCAGGGTATAGCCCAGCCAGCCTTTCCAGCGGTCTGCCGTTTTGCGGGCAAAAAACTCCATACCGTAGGCCCTGCCGATACCGCCACGCAGCACCGATCCCTCCAGATTTTCGATGCTTTCGAGCAGGTTGGTGCCCAGTTGGAAATCCAGTAGGTTGTCGAAGCGCTTGGCATAGGCCTCCACACTGATCTCCGCATTGAATGTTGGCAAGCTGTGAAATACGCCCGCCGACACCCCGCGCGACATTGAGGGCAGAAAACTGGCCGAAGCAGGGATATACACATCGTTGGGCAGACCAATGCCGTTGGTGGAGACCAACTGCAAAAACTGCCGCATCACGCTGCCCGAAGCTTGCACGTTCCAGCGCTCGTTGACGCGGTAGGACAGCCGTGCACGCGGCTCCCAGTAGGGACCAAGGGTTGTATCGCTTTGAAAAGCGCTGGCCCGCAGGCCCACCTGCATCGACCAAGAAGGCGACAGATCGCCCACCCATTCGATAAAGCCCGCCGCCGACTGTGCCGGCACGCTTCTCTCCACCTCCTTCACGATTCCATTGATGGAGTTTTCGTTCCTGATAAGCCCTGGCGTGACCAGCCAACTGCTCAGTTCCGCTCCGGCGCTGAAGGTGTGGCCCGGCCTGGCATACCAGCTCAGCTCGTTTTTCCAGGTAAGGTCACGGATCCCGGAGGCCAGAAACTGCTCCGTCGTGAAGAGGGAGTCGTTGGCAAGGGTAAGCTCCCCTTTGGTGGAAAGACCATATCGGTACCGGGAGCCTGCCAACAGAGAGTTCCAGAAGAATTTTTTGCCAAGCGGTTGCCGGTACTGGAGGGAGGCCGTGTAATTTCCCCATTGCAGCGATTGAGAAAAAGCCTCGCCCGGGATGTCGCTCGTGGCCGTTGCCAGAATGTCCTGCCCGGCATACAGGCTCAGGCTGAGTTGGCCACCATTGCTGAACCGATGCTGAATCCGGGCATTGCCGTCGGCCAGCCAGTATTGGGCATAGAAATCGGCGGAACCCCCTTGATAGGCGAAGTAGAGGGGCAGGGTGAGCAGCCCGAGGTAGGAGGCCCTAGCACCGAGGAGAAAGGTCGTTTTTTTGCTGGTTCCGATGGGCCCTTCCCACAGCACCCGAGAGGAAAGCAGGCCGATGGAGGCGTTTCCCTGGCGCTTCTCGGTGCTTCCTTCCTTGGTCTTGATGTCGATCACCGACGAGAGCCTGCCGCCATATCGGGCGGGGAAAGCCCCTTTGTAGGCTTCGAGCGACTGAACCACATCGGGGTGGAAAATGGACAAAAAGCCGAACAGGTGCGCGGCGTTGTAAACGGGAATGCCGTCGAGCAAAATGAGATTTTGGTCGGGGCTGCCGCCGCGCACAAACAGCCCGGAGCTGCCCTCCACCCCGAGGCTGAATCCGGGAATCAGGTCGAGGGCCTTGATGAT
>DAITMB010000049.1:25922-34344 GCA_036835375.1 Bacteroidota bacterium | reverse complement strand
TCATTCCCTGGACCTGGGTCTGGATCGGCATCATCGCTTGTTTTGTCGTGGGAGTGGGAGCGGGCATGTATCCCGCTGGCAAAGCGGCCAAAGTGGACCCCATCGAATCCCTCCGACACGTGTGAGCTGATTGTCTTGCAGGGTATGTTCTGCATTCTCACGCAATTTCCACCCCCACTTGCCTCACTTAATTACTTGCCGAATGAGGAACGGTGTTCCACGGGTCAGCCTTGCCGTGTGGTCAATGTATAGGATGGCTTCACGCTACTTTCACAATGGAGGGAATAAGGAGAAATGTTAGGTTTGGCGAATGAAATAGAAAAAAATCCTCCGAGGAGCACAGAACTTTCTGGTGTGAAAAATATCGCGGATCTTCACATACTAGTTACAGGTGCTGATGGGTTCATTGGTTCTCATCTCACCCAACATTTGCTCGCTGCAGGTGCACGCGTGAAAGCCCTTGCGTGGTACCGCCCCCAGCAAGATCGTGGCTGGCTCGATGAAGTGGGAGAACAAGAGCGACTCCAAATTGTGTCTGGGGACATCCGGGATGCAGGTTCCTGTCGATCCTGGATCCAGGATGTGGATCTAGTGTTTCACCTGGCGGCTTTGATTGGCATTCCTTACTCTTATGAGGCACCAGAAAGCTATCTCAGCACCAACATCCAAGGCACCTTTCACTTGCTGGAAGCCTGTCGCGAACGCGCTACCCGAATGATGTTCATGTCCAGCAGCGAAGTCTATGGCAGCGCGTTGGCAATACCCATCACGGAGGCTCATCCTCTTCAACCACAATCCCCATACAGTGCCAGCAAAATCGGGGGCGAGGCCTTGGTTCGCAGCTATCACTTTAGCTACGGGCTGCCCGTCACGATCATGCGGGTCTTCAACACCTACGGTCCTCGCCAGTCTTCTCGCGCCATTATACCGACCGTCATCACGCAATTGCTCGCTGGCAACACGGAACTTCAGTTGGGAGATCTCCTTCCCACGCGTGACCTCGTATATGTGGGTGACACATGTAAGGCCCTCGTCGCCTTGGCCACCAGCGAAGAAGCCATCGGCGCTGTTGTGAATGTCGCTACAGGTACTGAACACAGCATGAAGGAAGTAGTAGATCACATTCAAGAACTTCTTGGCAGCTCGGCCCGCATCGTGAGCGATCCGAAGCGCCAACGACCCGCGCAGTCTGAGGTGCAGCGCCTCTGTGGCGATCCTGGGTTGCTACAATCGCTCACGGGCTATTCGCCAGATACCCCCCTCTCTGATGGCTTGAGAGCCACCATCGCTTGGTTCTTGGCGCAAGGCCAAGGCCCTCACTACAAACCACATCAGTACCATGTCTAAGCGTGCCGTGATTCTCGCAGGTGGTCAAGGCGTGAGGCTGCGGCCCTACACCCTGACCCTTCCCAAACCTCTTATGCCCTTGGGAGATCATCCAATTCTGGAAATCATTATCAAGCAACTCGCTCAGCACGGGATTGATCACCTCACCCTGGCGGTCAATCATCAGGCAGAGATCATTCAGCAATACTTTCAGGATGGGTCCAGATGGGGCGTCCGCATTGATTATTCGTTGGAACAGGCACCCATGGGTACCCTCGGGCCCCTTTCGCTGATCCCTGACTTGCCAGCGCATTTTCTGGTGATGAATGCTGATATTCTCACTGACTTCCCTTTCTCCGCTTGCTGGGATGAGCACCTCCAGCAGGAGCGCCGACTGACCATCGGGGCCTATCTGCGCAAACAATTCAGCGACTATGGCATAGTCCATCTTGATGAATCCGGATGCATGACCCGATTTGAGGAAAAGCCTGTTCGAAACGAGTGGGTGAGCATGGGAGTGTACATGCTGTCTCGGGAGGTCCTGGAGATGGTTCCCAAGGAAAAAAAGCTAGGATTTGACTATCTCGTGCAGCAATTGCTTCAACTGGGTACAGCCCCCGCTGTCTTTCAACATGAGGGGCACTGGCTCGACATCGGTTCTCCGGCAGACTATTGGCAGGCTTCGAAGACTTTCGCTCATAAGAAAAGAGAGTTTCTTTACGACGAAAGACCTATTTTTCTGCCTTCGTAGGACAGAAAAGGAATCTCAAATCGCGGTTCACCCTGAGAATCAGACCGAATAGACGACGATCTTTTCGTGAACACAAGATTCCGTTCTATCTTACTTTCCGGACAAACCCTACACCCTTGAGAAAACCAGGTTCTAAATTTCGTCCTGCTCAAAGCGGTCGCCATGTGCTGCCCGATCATATCAAGCAAGTCTTGAGATTGGGGCGCAGCGCCCCCGAAATCAAGCTTTTGGTGGACGAAGGGCTCTATCTGCGTGGACTTCGTCCCAATGACGATGAACGGCTCTACGTCATGATCGAGACGAATCGATGGCACTTGGAGCCTTGGCTCTCCTGGATTGAGGACATTCATCACCTCGCTGATACCCGCACTTTTCTCAAAACCATGAACTACCGCAGCATATATGCCGGCGGATGGGTGTTTGGTATCGAATACCAGGGTCGGCTCGTGGGACTGATGGACTTTAACGAAGGCAAAGAGACACACCGCCACATCGCGCTGGGCTATTGGCTGGATGTCGATGCGGAAGGGCAAGGCCTTATCACACGTGCGGTAAAGCGTTGTATCGAGTATTTGTTCGAAGAACAAGACGTACAAAAGGTGTATATCAAGTGTGCTTCGGACAATGTCCGCTCGGAAGCTGTGCCGAAGCGACTGCACTTCACGTGGGAAGGAATCGCCTATCAAGCCGGGCAAGTCAAAGGACAATCCGTAGATCTGGTGATCTATAGCTTGGACGCAGCGCAATGGCGGCTAACTCGCTGAGGCGAATCCCATAGGATAAGTATTCGCTTGTAAGAAGTTTCACTATCCATCCTGCTCTTCCCCTTCCCTTTCACACCAAGAAGCTGGCGACTGATTTTTTCATAGAATCCTGGACTTGGGCGCTCCCGCCTTACACGAGTTGGCGCTGTCTGTTGCCTTGGCTCGACAGGTACGAGCACATGGTGTTTCGGGTCGAAGACCAAGTTTTGAGTCATTGGCTGCCAGCTGCAGTCGGGGAGGGCTTGCTGCGGGTCTCCGCCATCGACGACCAGGTGTTGCGGCTAGAACTAGCCCATCGTGGTGATATTTCGCAGCGGGCCGTCGAAGATTATTTGAGCGAATGGTGGGATTTGCGGCGAGACATGGCCCCTTTTTACAACGCTTTTGCTCACGATCCTTTGCTGCGTGATCGCCTGCGACAGCATCATGGAGCGCGCATTGTCGGAATCCCAGATTTATTCGAAGCCATGACCTTGGGGATTCTTGGCCAGCAGGTCAATGTGAGTTTTGCCTTCACGCTCAAGCACCGCATCACGGAGGCATTTGGCCAAGCGTTTCAGCACCAAGGCAAGAATTGGTGGCGCTTCCCTCGGGCGGAAGACCTCGCCGGGGCGCGCCCAGATCACCTGCGAAACATGCAGATTTCTCAACGAAAAGTAGAGTATCTCCTCGCTGTGGCAGATGCCATTGCCCAAGGCAGATTGGGGCGGCAGCAATTACTCTCCATGCCCTTCCCGGACCAAATCGCCGCCATGACAGCCATCCGCGGCATCGGAAATTGGACTGCGCACTACACTGCGATGAAGTGTCTCTATCAACCCCAGGCCTTCCCAGCGGGCGACGCCGGCCTCCAAAACGCCGTCAAATCGATCCTCACCATGGATCAAAAACCCTCGGTGCCAGTTCTTATTGATATCGCCAAGTCCTGGTGTGGATGGGAGGCATATGCCGTATGGTTTTTATGGATGGGAGATGGAGCGAAACGTGAGCTGTAAGAGAATGCTAAAAATGTGGGAAGGATCTGATCGCTTTCCCCTACTTTTGCTCAGCTGCTCGGTCAGGCATAAATGCTTGTGATTGAGATGACAAGGTATGTTTCTGTTCCGTGCATTCAATCTTCACTTTTTGCAAGTGACATAGCGAAAAGCCCAGGTGCAACTCGCCGTTCTTTTGTTCGTTTCGACTTACTTCGCCCGTTTCTTCTCCTCCATCTTCCTCTAGCTTCTTATTTATGAGACAATCGATCCTCATCACCGGCGGCGCAGGTTTTATTGGTTCGCACTTGATCCGTCACTTGATCGGGAAATATCCGGACTACCAGATCGTGAACCTCGACCTCCTCACCTATGCAGGTAATTTGGAAAACTTGCTGGACGTGGAGCAGGCCCCCAACTACCGATTCGTGAAAGGAGATATCTGCGATGCTGCGCTTTTGGAGCAGATTTTTGAGGAGGAAAACATCAACGGCGTGATTCATCTCGCAGCGGAAAGCCACGTAGATCGCAGCATTTTGGATCCGCTCTCGTTTGTGCGGACAAATGTCATGGGGACGGTCACACTGCTGCAAGTGGCCAAGAATATCTGGAAGGACCGCAAAGATGTGCGATTCTACCACGTGTCCACCGATGAAGTGTATGGTTCGCTGGCCGAAGGCGATTATTTTGTGGAGACCACACCTTATGATCCCCGGAGTCCCTACTCTGCTTCCAAGGCCAGCTCTGATCATTTTGTGCGCGCGTATGGCAACACCTACGGGATGCCTTTTGTGATCAGCAATTGCTCTAATAATTACGGATCATACCAATTTCCAGAAAAACTCCTCCCCCTCTTCATTTCTAACATACTCAACGACCAGAAGCTCCCCGTCTATGGGCAGGGTGATAATGTGCGCGATTGGCTGTGGGTCGTCGATCATTGCCGGGCCATTGACCTCATTTTTCACCAAGGTAAAGACGGAGAGACCTACAACATCGGCGGTAAAAATGAGTGGAAAAACATTGACCTGATTCGACTGCTCATTCAGCAAATGGACGAAAAACTTGGCCATTCTCCTGGCACCTCGGAACGACTCATTCACTATGTGACGGACCGCCCCGGCCACGACCACCGCTATGCCATTGACCCTACCAAACTCGAGACGGAGCTGGGCTGGTCGCCAAGTGTTACCTTTGAAGAGGGGCTTTCTCGCACCATTGACTGGTATCTCGACCACCAAGACTGGGCCGAGCGCGTGCGCCAGGGAAAATACCGCGAATACTACGACAGCCAATATGGAGAGCGCTTCGGAGATCGCTAATCTCTCGGTCGATTGATCGTAGATTGGACGAAATGATCAATCTTCGATTTTTTCTGCCTGATACTGGTCCACAAAGTTTGGGTCGAAGTGAGCGATGAGCCATGCGCTGACCAAACACAGCAGGATGCCGATGCCTCCCAACAGGCTCGCAATAGCGTGGTGACCTTCCACCATGAATAATTGGAGTGTGCCAGCAAGCGCCGTGAGCACACCCTGGACAGCGGCTGCCGTGATGAAATGCCCACTTTTTTCGACGAAATAGGCCAGCGGAAAAGCCAGACTGATGTGAAACAACAGCAAGGCCACCAAGCCTGTCATTAGGTGAATTCCCTCCAAACCGCTCGTCACGAGGAATGGGATGTGCCAAATCCCGGCGAATAGCCCCACCAATAGGTTCCCACCCCAGAAGCCCATCGGGCGAGTCTCTCGTAGGAGAAATCCCCTCCATCCGATCTCCTCCCCGTAGGTGTAGGCGATGTAGAGGGTCGTTCCCAGTAAAAATTGAATGAAAAACATCATCGCGAAAATGACTCCTCCCGGCAAATCGCCAAACCATGCTGGAACAGCAGCTGCCGTATTGTCATCTGTGCTCAATCGATTGATGAGCTCATCTGTGGACCAATCTAATCGACCCAGCAAAGGAAGCTCTAATACATTTCCGCCTAGCCACACGAGTAGGAGGGTCCCGAGCGCCAGAGAAGCCGCCCAAGCCAACGCCAGAAAAAACCAGCGCCCGGCCATGCTATCCAACGGAGGAAATTTCAACGGGCTCCGATACACTTGACGGGCCACGTAAATGGCTGCAATGGCTGGACCCCATCGATACAGAATGGTGAGCAAGACGCTCATCAACCCTCCGTCACTGCTGGACATCTGCTCCAAGGCCGCGAACGTAGCCCAAGTGATGCCATAGGTGATGCCGAGAAAAAGTAGAATTTTCCGGTGATTCATCCTGCCAAGATAGCAAGATCTTCACGAAGCTCGCGTAATGGAGTATTTGTCTCTTGTAATATAGAGGCTTAGGCTACCTCGTGACAGGCTCCAACTGCTCCGGTTGAGTTTCTCGCCACCGCGCCAACCAATGGTCTTGCTGCGGTCCTAGCAAACGCGCATTCTGGTAAGCCCAGGAAAGCTGAAGAATGGTTTGGACGCGATAATGATTTTCCTGCGGCTCTAGCACTAGCGCCGCCACGGGGCCTCGCCCATCTTCAAAACTTAGGGGTAAGAGGTACTGAATCGAGTCTTCGTACCACTGCGGAATCGCGAGGCGTGGATTTCGTCTCAAGGCTTTTTGGAGGTGGTGCAAAGCCCCTTGCAATCGCTGTAGTTGCTCCTTATGACTGAGTTTGACAAAATCCTCTGGCAACCTCGCCCCTCGTTGTAGGAGGTGCTCCAGATCAGGCGTCCAAGACCGGGCACAGGGTGGCAGAGCGTGTCGCCCTTGAAGGAAATCAGTTGCCAACGGCAATTCCTTGGCTTGGGCAGGAATCCGGCGGTCGCTCTGCGGAAAAAATCCACTCAAACGCCACTTGGCGGGTGCCAGATAGCCCTTGTATTTTGTGGTCCGTGGCATGGCCTCCATCCTCACCAAAATGTCTTCATCATGCGAAGTAAGCAAGCCTGTGTTCCAAAGTGCTACTTCAGGATGCTCCGAATCAGGGAAGTAGGAGATGGCGTTTTCGCGCTGGAGCAAGCGAAAAGATTCGAAGAGGTAATTTTCCAGAACAGAAAAACGGCTTTCCGTGCTGGGATCCGACCATGGTTCTGGCAGGGCAAGCTGGGTGAGCTGTTGTAGGCGAACTTCCCAAGCGTCGAGTTTCACTTCTTGCTCCAACACAGAGCGCGTGTCGCAGATCACGATTTCTACGGCCCACAGGCCAGTGTCTTCGTGGAATGGACTAAACTGTACCTGCCAGCCCCGCGCCACACGCGAGTGTCTATTAGAATCTACGAGCAGGTCTTCGAGTCGAAATCGGTACACCTTGCCATCAGATCCTAGGATCCTTGCTTCGCCCGGGGACGCGCTTTGTACAACGCCTACCTGCCGCGGGCTGATGCGAGAAATCTGCTTGGCAATGGGGCCACGGGTTGAGTGATGGACTTCGAGGTGGACCATCTCGTGAGGAATCAAGATCTGAGCTCGATCTTTTACTTCTGAAAAGTGGGCAAACACCCCCGTCGGATATTGCTCCGTGCGAATTCTCCCAAATCCTCTGCGGACATGGAAAAAGGATACAATACCTATTTCTTCTTGGTTGCTCACGAAGTCAAAAATACCTCATCCGCGTTCCTGTCCCAAAGCTTCTGGGATGAATGGCTATTTCTTTGGGTAGTTTGGTATTTATGTCATAAAGACCCTTGTTTGAATTGATAAAGTCGCGCATTTCTTGCTCCATGAGTCGCTGGAAGAGGGTCTGCTGCCCCATATTGGGCGTTATTTTCTGCTATCTTCGTGCGCGAGCGTTTGCTATCACCCTCTTTCACGCTGACATTTTGTCCTATGATTCGAACGATACTTCTCACTTGCCTCACTTGCTGTTTTTCCTTCCTACTCATGTCCCAGGACACGATCACGACTCCGCTCTGGCCCGGAGGAGCACCCGGCGCTTTGGGCACTTCCGCTGAAGATGTGCCCACGCTCACAGCCTACTGGGCTCAAAATCCCAGTGGATCGGCAGTGGTGATTTGTCCGGGTGGTGGATACTGGCGGTTGGCCATGGACCATGAAGGTGAGCAAGTGGCGAGGTGGTTCCAATCGCGAGGTATTCATGCTTTCGTGTTGAAATATCGGCTCGGCCAATATGGCTATCGTCACCCATCCATGATGCTCGACGGTCAGCGCGCCATGCGCACGGTGCGAAGCATCGCGGCAGCGCGTGGAATTGATCCGGGAAAAGTAGGGATCATGGGGTTTTCTGCGGGCGGACACCTGGCCTCGACCGTAGCAACCCACTTCGACTTGGGGGATAGCACAGCCTCCGATCCGGTGGATCGATATTCCTGCCAGCCCAATTTCTGTATTCTCGGCTACCCTGTCATCTCGATGCTGGAGCCATTGGTCCATGAAGGCAGCAGAAATAATCTACTGGGTAAAGAGGCTTCATTTGAGCTGATGTACGAACTGTCCAACGAAAACCAAGTGAAACCCGGCACGCCTCCCACCTTTTTGGTACACACCACAGCAGACCAGAGCGTGATTCCAGAAAATTCCATCATGTATTACCTCGCCTTGCGCCGGGCGGAGATCCCTGCAGAACTTCACATTTATCAGGAAGGGCGACACGG
>DAITMB010000049.1:0-25822 GCA_036835375.1 Bacteroidota bacterium | reverse complement strand
GAGAACCGTCCATGAAAGAAAAGAAGCCAATCAGACTTTTATCGAAGAAAATGAATGATCTACGGCCTAAGTTCGTGGACCCTAATATTTGAAATACAACCTCGGTATGGATCGCGAAACCCCTATCAATCCTCGCTTCGACGAGTACTTAGCAAAAATCGAATCGTTGGAGCGCGCCAGAAGGCGACGTCGGCTGTTCCTGCTTCTTCCTGCATTGGCCGTAGGGAGCACTGCGATGTTTTTTTGGCCAGACTCAGATACTCCCTTCAGCTCTACCCTACCCCCGATTGTCTCCGTTCACAATCCCGACAAAGCACAAGACCTAATCAGCAATCATGCTGTGTGGGACTTTGAACTTGCTACCCCTGTTCCTTCCACAGAGGCTCTCACCACGACACCTGCCAAAGCGGCGGAGCAGCAACGCTGGTTTACTGTGGATATTTCTGGGAAGCGCCAAGCAGGAGAAGGCCTGTTGTTCTCCATCGAGAATTATGACAATGAATTTCGCTATACCATCGATTTCGACAATGGCGTTGTTCGTTCCATGAAAGAATCCATTTCATATCGCTACCCTTTGCCTGGGCATTTCGAGATGAAGCTGATCGCTGTTTCGCCAGAAGGCGATACGACAACTTATCTCAAGAAATACGAAATACTCCCCCGATAACGGGTCCCTTGGATCATCTACCTAGGTGTCACCCATCTTTGGTTGCAACCCTGCACAAAAGCCGACTTCTCCCCAAGAAGTCGGCTTTTTCATGGAGAATCACTAGTTTCGGGAACAAATGATCACACCATGACTGATTCCAAATGGTTTAGTGCGACGGATCTCCAGCAAATCGAGGCTGCCGTTCAGCGCGCCGAGCAAGACACCTCAGGAGAAATCGTCCCGGTGTTTGTAGAACAGGCGGGAGAATACCCGGAAGCTGCCCCCAAAAGTGCTTGGATGGGCATGATGCTCACCCTGGTCGGCTTTCTTATCTGGGACTTGACAGTACCGGGTTGGGGCCTGTATGATCCCATTTGGATTGCGGCGCTCTTGGTCGCAGGCGCGATATCTTTTTGGCTTCTGGGCCAGTTTGTCGCGCCTTGGAGGCGCTGGATCATTGGCCGAAATGCGTTAATGAGGCAAGCATTTGCCCGCTCTGACCAGTGGTTTTTGAATGAAGAAGTCTTCAACACACGAGATCGGACAGGGATCATGATTTTCGTGGCCAAGTTCGAGCATCAAGTGATCATCAAGGCAGACAAGGGAATCGCCAAACTGGTCGATCACGACGCTTGGCAGCACATCGTAAATGACCTTGTCGCGTCTATCAAAGCCCACGAACCCGCCATTGGCTTTGTGGAAGCCATCACGAGTTGCGCCAAGATCTTGGTTGAAAAAGGGGTCGATATTCGGCCTGACGATACCAATGAGCTACCCAATTCCCTGCGGATGGAATGATGTGGACCATTGGAGCATCGCCATTGCCTCAAGCCGGTCACAAACATAAAAATGCTATTGCTTCATCCACTCATCACAAGCCCGGGCAGCATCCCGGCCCTCTGCCTGCGCCCACACCACGAGCGACTGACCTCGATGCACGTCCCCCGCTGTGAAAATCCCAGGTTGATCTGTGTGAAATCTTCTTCCGTTTAGGCGTCCTTTTTTGTCCAACGTCACCCCAAGCTGGTCCCAAAGGCCCCCTGTATCTGCCCCTTGAAATCCCACGGCGATCAGAGCCAGGTCGCAGGGCAATTCGCGCAGCGTGTGTGGCAATTCCTGATAGCTACTTCGGTCCGGCGTCCACTGAATGTCAATGACGCGTATGGCACGAATGGCTCCCTGCTCATCTCCGATAAATGCTTGTGTGAGGACCGACCAATCGCGTTCGCATCCCTCCTCATGAGAAGATGACGTTTGCAACGTCATGGGCCACTCCGGCCAGGGGTTGTCTTCGCTTCGCTCGGCAGAGGGTTCTGGTCCCCAAGTGATTTGGGTCACACTCTTGGCCCCTTGACGGTTAGCTGTCCCGATACAGTCTGACCCCGTGTCGCCACCGCCGATCACAATCACGTGTTTATCTTTTGCCAAAATGGGCTGAAGGTCTCGGTCCCAAGTCCCGGCCAGCATCCGGTTTTGCTGCGTGAGATACTCCATCGCAAAATGGATTCCGGTAAGTTCTCGCCCTTCCATGTTCATGTCGCGGGGGCGTGCCGCACCTGCGCACACAATCACAGCATCATACTCGGCTTTCAATTCTGCGCCAGATACATCTTTTCCTACCTCGACATTGCAGAGAAATTTCACCCCTTCGGAGATCATGATGTTGAGCCGACGGTCAATCACCCACTTTTCGAGCTTAAAGTCTGGCACGCCATAGCGAAGCAATCCTCCGGGCGCTTCATCGCGCTCCAACACCGTGACCAGGTGCCCCATTTGATTGAGATAATGGGCAGCAGCCATTCCTGCCGGACCCGACCCGATCACCGCCACTCTTTTGCCCGTTCGAATCTGAGGTGGCTGCGGCTGAATCCAGCCTTGGTCAAAGGCTTCCTCGACGATGGTTTTTTCTATGTGCTCAATGGTAACGGGAAGTTGATTCAGTCCCAATACACAGCTTTTTTCGCAGGGCGCCGGACAAATCCTGCCTGTGAACTCTGGAAAGGGATTGGTGCGGGAGAGCAACTTGTAGGCCCTCAGCCATTCACCTTGATACACAGCGTCGTTGAACTCTGGAATGAGATTTCCCAGAGGACACCCATTCTGACAAAAGGGAACCCCGCAATCCATACAGCGGGCGGCTTGAATGCTCGTTTTCTCCTTGGGAAAAGGAAGTACAAATTCTTTAAAGTCTGCGACGCGCTCTTCTCTCGTCCGATAGGTGGGCAATTCACGTTCGAATTCTAAAAAGCCAGTTGGGTTTGCCATGAGGTAGTCTGTCCTAGTGTCTTAACATTTACTTTGAAACAGCGAAATGGTACATCTTTTTCTGTTGCAGCTTTTCCTTTTTGCAGCGCGAGGTCTATGGCCTCTCAACCGATGAGTTTACTGGAAGGCGGTCCCATCGCCGCCACGTGTTTGCGCTGAAGGATGCGCTTGAAGTCGCTTGGAATCACTTTTTTGAAATACAAAGCTTGGACTTCCCAGCGAGAAAGGATCTTTTCTGCCACCGGGCTATGGGTGAAGGAATGGTGCTGCAACAGCAGCGAATAAAGCGAGGAAAGATCAGCGGCTTCTAGCGGATCCATGTCCACGTCCTGAGATCCCATTCGGCCCGTCAATCGATTTTCCGGATCGAAGACGTATGCCAATCCGCCACTCATCCCGGCGGCAAAGTTTTTGCCAATTTCTCCCAATATCACCACCATCCCACCAGTCATGTATTCGCAGCCATGATCGCCGATGCCTTCCACCACCGCGACAGCCCCAGAATTCCTGACCGCAAATCGTTCGCCAGCTTTTCCCGCCAGGAACAACTCCCCACTGGTAGCGCCATACAGCACCACATTTCCTGCAATGACCTCCGGCTCTCGCTTGGGATCATGCACACGATCCGGGCTGATCACAATTCTTCCGCCAGACAATCCCTTGCCCACATAGTCGTTGGCTTCGCCTCTTAAACGAAAGTCCATGCCTCGCGAAGCAAATGCCCCGAAGCTCTGGCCCGCTGTGCCACGAAAATCGAGCAAAATACTACCCATAGGCAAGCCTTGTGCGCCATATCGTCGGGTGATTTCATAGGAGAGTTGAGCACCCACAGTACGATCGGTGTTGCGGACCAAGCGTTGGATATGTACTGTTTCGCCCTCCTCCAGGGCGGGCTGCGCCTCGCGTATCAATTCCTGCTCAAAGGAGGAGAACACAAAGGCAGAAGCCTCTTTTTGCGGCGCCAAAGGGCGAGACACCAGCAGCGCCGACAGGTCCAGGCTGGCTGCTTTCTCATGTACAGGGACTTGCAGCGGCCTTAAATGCTGGGCCTGGCCCACCATCTCTTCCACCCGGCGATAGCCCAGCGCGGCCATGTGCTCGCGGAGGTCCTCAGCCAAGAAGGTGAAAAAATGAATCAGATCTTCTGCTTTGCCCGCAAATCGCTTTCGCAATTCTTCATCTTGGGTCGCGATCCCTACTGGGCAGGTGTTGAGGTGACATTTTCTCATGAGAATGCAGCCTTCTACGACCAGTGCTGCTGTCGCAATGGCCCACTCTTCTGCTCCGAGGAGCGTAGCGATGGCGAGGTCGCGCCCCGTTCTCATGCCGCCATCGGCCTGTATGGTGACGCGGTCGCGGAGTCGATTCTTGACAAGGGTCTGGTGGGCTTCAGCTAGTCCCATCTCCCAAGGCAGACCTGCATGCCGGATGGAGCTCAGCGGAGAGGCCCCTGTGCCGCCATCGTATCCCGAGATAAGAATGTGGTCTGCTCCTCCTTTGGCTACCCCTGCAGCAATCGTACCGACCCCTGCTTTGGAGACGAGTTTCACGCTCACCCGTGCCTTGGGATTGATGTGATGAAGATCGTAAATGAGCTGGGCGAGGTCCTCGATGGAGTAAATGTCGTGGTGCGGGGGAGGAGAGATCAACCCTACCCCCGGGGTGGAGTGACGCACGCGACCAATCCAATCATCTACCTTATGGCCGGGAAGCTGCCCGCCCTCACCCGGCTTGGCGCCTTGTGCGATCTTGATTTGTAGCTCGTCGGCTTGGCTGAGATACTCCGCCGTGACGCCAAATCTTCCCGAGGCGATCTGCTTGATGGCCGATCTTTCCCAGTCCCCATTTTCTTTTCGAAAAAACCGCGCGGGATCTTCTCCCCCTTCTCCACTGTTGCTTTTGCCGCCGATGCGGTTCATCGCGATGGCAAGGGTACTATGCGCTTCGTGAGAAATAGACCCAAAGGACATGGCCCCCGTGGCAAATCTTCGGAGAATGGATTCCACAGGCTCCACTTCTTCTATCGGAATGCGAGAACCCAAGGGTACTATATCAAACAAGTGACGGATACTCAGAGGCTGGGTACTGGTATCATTGACTCGATCTGCATATTGGCGGTAGAGGCGCTGGTCGTTGAGACGGGCAGATTTTTGGAGTAGGTGAATGGTCTGGGGATCCCATGCGTGCCTTTCTCCTTCGAGACGCCACTGGTAGTTGCCACCCGATGGCAGCACGCTATCGTCTCGATTTTGACAGGCATAGCTATGCCTGGCGCGAATTTCTTTTTCGAGTCCTTCGAGGGAAAGCCCTCCAAGTCGAGAGATTGTTCCTGCGAATCCCAAATCGACCACTTCCTTGCTCAGGCCTACAATCTCGAAGATTTGGGCTCCGTGGTAAGAGGGAATAGTAGAAATGCCCATTTTCGACATGACTTTTTTCAAGCCTGCTGTCACGGCATACACGTAAGATTTATGCAAATCGGCTTCTGAGCGGTCCCGAAAATCCATGTGGTTTTCTGCCCAGGAACTCAGCGTCTCCAGTGCGTGATAGGGACAAATCGCAGTGGCACCGTAAGCAATCAGCGTCGCAAAATGGTGCACCTCCAAGACGTCAGCGGTATCCACCAGAAGGTCCACCCGGGGCCTTTTCCCGGCGCGGATCAGCGCTTGGTGTACCGTGCCGAGTGCCAGCAGCATCGGGATAGGGACCAAAAACTCAGACGATTCGCGGTCAGAAAGAATGATCAAGGAAGCTTTCTGTTGCATCACAGCTTCCCTGACTTGCCTCACAACGAAATCAAGCGCGTCCTTCAAAGACTGGCCCTGGGTCATGCAAGTAGAGATGCGAATGCTGCGATAGTCTGGATCTTCCCATGCTTCCAGACGAGATAGCTGCTCAATGGACAGGACCGGATGGGGCAAAGGCAAGTGCCGGGCCTGCGCTTCGGTTTCTTCAAGCAAATTTTTACCAGGACCCAGCCACGTGCGAAGTGACATCACTGCTGCTTCCCGAATGGGATCTATCGGCGGATTGGATACTTGCGCGAACAGTTGCTTGAAGTAATTGGCGAGGTGCTGTGGCTTCTGCGATAAGATCGCCAGCGGCGTGTCCGTTCCCATGGAGCCAATCGGCTCAGATCCCTGGCCTGCCATGGGTGCCAGCACTGTGCGGAGATCTTCTCGATCAATTCCGAAAAGGAGATGCCGGAAGTGAATAATATCCGGGTCCGGAAGCGGTGTAGGAGCTACTTGAGGTAGCTCTTGCCAAGACTTGCGATGCTTGCCGAGCCATTCGACGTAAGGTTGCTTTCCTGAAAAGGTGGCTTTGACAGCGTCGTCGCGTAGAATGATTCCCTGGCCAAGTTCTGCCACGAGAAAGGAACCTGGCTGGAGCCGTCCGCGCTCCTGCACTTCCTCGTCGGGCAGGTTGAGTATGCCTGCTTCGGAGGCCAGAATCAGGTGTTGATCGTGTGTGATACAGAATCGCGAAGGGCGAAGACCATTTCGATCTAGGCAGGCTCCTACCATTCGTCCGTCCGTAAAACAGACCGAAGCCGGGCCGTCCCAAGGCTCAATCAATAGGGAGTGAAATTCATAAAAAGCCCGAACTTCTGGCGACAAAGAGGTATCCGACTCCCAGGCCATGGGCATGAGCATGGCGAGTACTTGCGGCAGGGTGCGACCGCTCATCAGCAATAGCTCGACTGCGCGATCAAGGTTGCGGGAATCAGAAGAATTCGGGTCGCAGATCGGATGTAAGAGTGCCAATTCCTCTGTAGAAAACAGACTGGAATTCAGCACGGCTTCGCGCGCTTTCATCCAAATGACATTAGCGCGGATGGTATTGATTTCGCCATTGTGCGCGATGAATCGGAAGGGCTGAGCCAGGGACCAACTGGGAAAAGTATTCGTCGAAAAACGACTGTGAACCAGCGCCAGGCAGGATTGCACATCGGGATGAGAGAGGTCAGGGAAATAGTGCTTGAGCTGATCGGTCCCCAACATGCCCTTATAAATGAGGGTGCGGGACGAAAAGGAAACAACAAAAGGCTTCTGCTGCGGCAGGCAGTCGAGCACAGCCCATGTTCTTTCAAGGGCGTTGCGCAGCACATAGAGCTTCCGCTCCAAAGCCTCGGAGTCTGCAGGTTGCCGAAACTTTACCAGAAGTTGCAGGTAAGCAGGCGCATACAACAAGGCATCTTCGCCGATTTTGTCCTCTTGAACAGGTACTTCACGTATGCCCAAAAACTCAAAGTCACGCGCTTCCAAGGTCTTGCGCACGAATTCCATCTGCTCTAGTTGCTGGAGTTTGTCCCGAGACAAGGCGAGGACACCCACTGCATACGTGCCAGCAGGAGGCAGCAGAACATCAAATTTTCTAGCCCAATTCCGAAAGAACAGGTCGGGAATTCGAATCAATATACCTGCACCATCTCCTACGTTACGGTCATATCCACGGGCACCACGGTGCTCCATATTTTCGAGGATCGTAATGGCCCGCTGCACCAAGCCGTGAGAAGCTTGGCCTTGGAGCTGAGCAATCATGCCAATGCCACATGCGTCGTGCTCTTCTTGAGCAAGATACATGTCAGCCTGTGTGGGTGACGGGGTGGTGGGAGGTAGGAGGTCCATCGGATTCTCCGTTGATGCAAGTCGGGGGTTGTTCATGATCCACAAATCTGTTGCCCAATGTAGCGTTGAATCACCCATTTGGCCCGGTATTTTGCTTGAATATCCTGCCAGAATGAAGGATCAAGGAGTAGCAATCGGGGTCGCAAAGCGGGTGAAAAAACGGCCTTGTAGGGCGGTGTTTACGTCTTGAAAAGTGACTAGCAGCTTTCCTAGAGGTTTCTGTAGCTTTAAAAAGATTCATCAAAATACAAAATATAAAAGACTCGAACCATGCTGAAATGTTATCTGAACGTAAGGTTCATTGCTAGATTTCAATAAATTCCGCCCTTCCCTTGGTAAAAAGATAGCTTTGATGGCCCCGAATCCTCTTGGCAACATTTGCGCATTTCCTGCGATGGTCGAATCTTTATCTCCTGTCACGCGTCTTTATATTCGTGTTTGGAGAAAGAAAATAGGAAGAAGATGCGTTGCGAACAGATGATTTTTATCTAGTTTTTGATTCCGCTTCTTACTAGCTTATTGTTCATTTTAACTCGATTTGTTCCCCTAACTCACTTTTTCCAGCTTCATCATTTATCTATTACTGCTCTAACCCCGCCCGAGATATGAGCATCGTACAGTTGATTTTAGGAGTAACCTGCGCAGCAGGAACAATGCTATTTATGTGGCAAATCGCAACCAAAGCGAGCCGCTACATGATCCGCCAACAACCTGAACCGCCCGGGATGAGCATGCTCAGTGAAAGCCTGGAAGGTGTAGAACTATCGATTCCGACTACTGATGGTCGCGAAATCAAGGCTTGGCATCGAGGCTCCGGACCTGCCGTTGTTATCGTCGCAGACCCGGGCTTATCTGGAAGTGCTTACACACCACTTTGGCGACTGCTTTGCGGCTACGGATTCCGAGTAATTTCCTACGAGGGTCGCAGCATTTCAAATGGGTCGATCGACAGCGAATTGTTATTGAGCGACCTTGAACAAGTGCTCACGACACTTCATGTGAAGCAGCCACTCTTGGTTGGTCATGGATTTGGCGCTTACCTCTGCTTTCTTCACCAAGCCAAAGCCCTGAAGCAAGGGTGGACAAAGGCCAGGGCGCTGGTCTCTGTGGCTGGATTTGCCGGAGGCAAGCGAGAAGTTCCTCTTCCAGAGTTTATTCATTTATTCCAACAGCGTGCCAGCTATCTGCGGCATCTATCTGCATTTGGAGATGGCGCTTCGGAGCGAAGCGTGGCAGCTCTACGAAAACTTGAGCGGGGTCGCTTGGGGAGTTATTTAGATCAAACTTGGCCTCAAATCGAAGATGTCGCACGCCTGACCCAGCTTTCCTTGCCTATTTCGATCGTGGCAAGCCCCAGTGATGAGATGGTCAGTGCCATTCATTCTCAGCGTATTCACAAACTTCTACCCCATTCCTTTCTTCAGTGGATTCGAGACGGCGCGGGACATATGCTTGTGTGGGAGCGTCCTTCTGCTATCGTGGAGCTGGTACTTCAGACTGACCGACCCTTTGCGGTAGCAATGTAATCTGAATTCATGGAGGGGAAAATGCTTTACTCACCGTCGCGAGAAATAAGCTCTTGGATTTCCTCCACTCAGATCACCATACTATCAGAAATTGCGAATCTCCCAAAACAGGCCATGAAGCCAGGAATCACAACCTGCTTCATGGCCTCATTGTATTCGGACTAAGATACCGACTTCACGGTCTTGATGATGACAGCTGCTACCTTGTAAGGGTCTGCGGCAGAGTTTGGGCGACGGTCTTCGAGGTAGCCTTTCCATCCTTTTTCCACTGTCACGAGCGGGATGCGGATAGAAGCTCCACGGTCGGATACGCCGTAGCTAAACTTATCGATCGACTGCGTCTCATGAAGTCCTGTGAGGCGGAGGTGATTGTCAGCGCCATATACTGCGATGTGGGCCTTGATCGCTGATTCGGTACCGAAGGCGCCACACACGCGGTCATAGTCTTCTTTTTTACCAGACTCGCGTAAGAGGCTATTGGAGAAGTTGGCATGCATACCAGAGCCATTCCAGTCGCCCTTGACTGGCTTGCAGTGCCAATTGACTGCTACACCATACTTTTCAGCAGTTCTTTCGAGGAGGTAGCGAGCGACCCAGATTTGGTCTCCAGCCTCGTGCGCTCCTTTTGCAAAAATCTGGAATTCCCACTGACCGGCTGCTACTTCTGCGTTGATCCCTTCCACGTTCAACCCAGCTTCTAGGCAGAGGTCGAGGTGCTCTTCGACGATTTCACGACCGAAAGAATTATAAGCGCCTACAGAGCAATAGTAGGGACCTTGAGGAGCAGGATAGCCATTTTCGGGGAAACCAAGTGGCTTAGCCGTTTCAGGATCCCAGAGAAAGTATTCCTGCTCAAATCCAAACCAGAAATCGCTGTCTGCGTCGTCGATCATCGCCCTTCCGTTGGTTGGGTGAGGAGTTCCGTCAGCGCTGAGGACTTCGCACATCACCAAAAAGCCATTTTTCCGATCTGGATCAGTAAAAATTGCTGCTGGTTTCAACACACAGTCAGAAGACCCTCCGGGAGCCTGCTGGGTAGAGCTACCATCGAAAGACCAGTTGGGACAATCGGCAAGCGTACCGCCAAATTTGTGGACAATCTTGGTCTTACTGCGCAAGCCTTGGGTCGGAAATGAGCCATCAAGCCAGATGTACTCCAATTTTGCTGCTGACATACAAAAGGGTAATTGAAAATGTTGGGGCAAAGTTAAAATTTCCCTGAAAAAAGGAAAGACTTTCTCCTCATTGATTTGATTTTTTCTGCGCCAAGCAGACAATTATCCGAAAATTCAGCCAATTCTTCGATCTGAAGCGCCCAAATTTCCGATCATTTTCTCAGCTGCTGTCGATCGCACCACCAAAAAGCTCAAGAATTCAGTCATGAATCCTTTCTCAAGAGCGCCTTGATGAGAACGAACACAAATGAATGGTTCAAAAAGCTGCGTATTTAGGCTGATGTAGGTCATTAGATTCTTCAGAATGAGTGAACTTGGCAAACTATGGGACATGAGGCCAAAAACACATCAGCAATAGAATTTTCAAAAAAGATGATTCCATATTGAATATTGCAAAATTTTTGGTGCCATGTTGGAATATATTAAAAATAGATAACCAAATGTTGTCTTAAGTAATTTTTTCCTATAGATTTGATTCTGTTCAATGATTTTCATCTATCATTTTGACCTATCTCTCAGTTTATTCATGCTTTTTCTAAGACATTAACACTTTTACACATGGAAGGAATGGAAGAACTTGTATCCTTAAATGCGCTTACGACGAACAACCTGTGGATGATGTTGGCCACCGCGCTCGTGTTCATCATGCACCTGGGATTCGCGACTGTAGAAGCTGGATTCACCCAAGCGAAAAACACCGTGAACATCCTGTTCAAAAACACCCTGACACCTGCTATTGGCTTATTGATGTATGCCTTGTTTGGGTTTGCGATGATGTATCCCGGGGAGTGGACCTTGGACGGCGTGCTGGCATTTGGTTTCGGACTTACCCCTCCTATGGTGGATGGTGCGCTAGACCTCAGCTACAACGAAAATTACACATACTGGACCGACTTCCTATTCCAGGGCATGTTTGCGGCAACAGCAGCGACAATCGTTTCAGGAGCCGTGGCTGAGCGGATCAAGATCTCCAGTTATCTTGTCTTTACCCTGCTGTTCGTGGGATTTGTGTACCCTATCATCGGTAGTTGGAAGTGGGGATATGGATTTTTGGATAAAATGGGGTTTATAGATTTTGCAGGATCTAGCTTGGTACACTCTGTAGGAGGCTGGGGTGCGTTGGCAGGGATCATTCTCCTCGGACCTAGGATTGGCAAGTATGTCGATGGAAAAGTGAATGATTTCCCTGGTTCGAGCGTCCCCCTCTCAGTGATTGGCGTGTTTCTGCTGTGGCTGGGCTGGTTTGGGTTCAATGGTGGCTCCGTCCTTTCAGCCGATCCCGGAGCGACCTCCTTGGTGTTGGTCACTACTTCTCTGGCCGCTGCTGCCGGATCGCTCGGAGGCACACTCATGGCATTTATCCTATTCAAGCGATTGGATTTGGGAATGGCTCTGAATGGTATTTTGGCGGGATTAGTCGGAATCACGGCAGGTGCCGACCTGATGAGTCCGATCGAATCCATCGTGATCGGCTTTCTCTCAGGCAATCTCGTCGTACTCTCTGCCATGGCACTTGACAAACTGAAGTTTGACGACTGTGTGGGTGCAGTATCGGTCCACCTCACTTGTGGGATTTTCGGAACCTTAGCTGTAGGGATCTTTGGGGCTAAAGCAGGCTGGAGCCAGTTTTTAACTCAGCTCTATAGTGTGCTCATCATTGGTGTTGCCGCTTTTGGTGCAGCTTTCCTGATCTTTTTTGTCTTGAAAAAAGTGTGGGGAATACGAGTCTCTCCTGAGCACGAAGCTTCTGGACTGGATGCACCAGAGCACGGTATTCGCGGGTACACCATCGTATTCGATGAGTGATGAAGAGGCATCTTGCCTTACTCCCTTAGTGCAAAGTCCTGTCAATTAGTGTATGTCCTTTCTGAAGACTTGCTTCAGAGTTCCTCCAAGGAAAGGAGTGTGAAGCGCTGAACACGATCGCCAATATCACTCCTTTCCCATTTTCGAAGCACAGAAGTATTCATCAAATCGAAAGTTGGCGCAAGCTGACAATCGAGCGACATGATGCCAATCTACAGTAGGCATTTCTCCTCCCATTCCGAGCTGACTATGGATGATGACCTGCCCACTTCTGACAGCTTCATAAATCTCGTTTTATCTTTTTTTTGACTTTGCCTTAACCCACTTCTCACGCTTCACAATGTGAGGCAATTTATTTGTGCGCTGTTCTCCAGCAAAAAGTGGCACACGGGTCTATTTCGGGTTGGCAGACCGTCCACAGTATCACTTGTATCACCTCGCTTCTTCCCACTGAAGACAGCGTTTCCCCGCTCGCGCCCTGATTAATTTTTCACTAATCACTTTTCAACAATTTCACAAAATGAAGCAACTAAGTTTTACTCTATTGGCGTTTCTTCTGGCATTTGGAGGAACTGTTCGGGCGCAGGAAGCGGAAGAAGCAGAGGAGGGATTAAAGATCTCTGGCTCAGTGGACGCCTACTACAAGTACGACTTGTCCGGAAATGCCAATATCCCGACAAGTTTTGGAAGTGACCAAAATTCGATTTCTATCGGTATGGTGAATCTGATGCTGGAAAAAAGCTCCGGTAAGGCCTCCTTCGTCGGTGAAATTTCCTTTGGACCACGAGGCCTTGCCTCTGTAGGACCAGCGCCAGGTTCCGAACTCAATGTTGAAGGACAAGGAAGTTTTTTCATTAAAGATTATGCACCAGTGATCCAAAATCTCTACATGTCCTATGCTCTCACCGAAAAACTTAGCGTGACAGCAGGATATATGGGGACTTTTGTAGGATACGAAATCATCTCGCCAACAGGTAATTTCAACTATTCTACCTCTTATCTCTTTACCAACGGGCCGTTCCAGAATGCAGGTCTGAAGTTTGAGTATGCCTTCAACGACAAAGTAGGGATCATGGCAGGGGTGTTCAACCCTTGGAATGTGTATGCCGCAGATCCTACCGTGGGTCCGAGCAGCCTTGGTGGACAACTCTCGCTCAGCCCTGTGGACGGCTGGAATGCGTACATAAACTTTGTGACTGGAGCAGGAAGTGGAACAGAAATCGACTTGACGACGACCTTCGAAATTGGCGATAACTTGCTTTTGGGCCTCAATGCGGCCTCTTACTCTGCGACCACCCTCGGCGCAGACTCCGCCGCAGCTTTCTCAGGTGCTGCCCTATACTTCAATTATGGACTGGGCGACAAGGCAGCCATCGGCCTGCGGGCAGAGCATTTCGTGTGTAGAAATGGATTTGGCGCAATCAATGACTTCGACGGTGGTGTGACAGGGCTCACGTTGTCTGGGAATCTCGTGGAAGGCGACTTGACCTTTATTCCAGAATTTCGCATCGACCTCGCTAACACAGATGCCTTTTTGGATGCGAATGGCAACGCCTCTTCTAGCGCCATGCAGTTTTTGCTAGCGGCCGTGTATTCCTTCTGAAGAAGCACTCTTCTGGAGTCTTCAAGCAAAATGCCAACTAGGTCGCACATCTGATAGGCCCAAATTCCGTGGATCCTGACCTTGCGACTATCTTTTTTGATGAGCTTCCTGCATAAAATGAGATCAGGATTTCTCACTTGCAGATGAACCTCCTAAGTGAAGAAGATAAGTCCAACATGAACTATTGTTGTTCTGAAATGTCTCGAAAAAAACCTCTTTCCCATCGGAAAGAGGTTTTTTTGTGCTTGTATTGACCCAGAGCTACCTCCACCCGTGACCTTTGATTACAAAATGTTCTTTGGCCTGTGACCGATTTAACAAGAGAATCCCAAAGTAAAATACATCTATACTCACCGTTACCTCTGCCCAAGTGATCATTTCCTCCCAGGCGCGCTTCATCTCCTGTGACCAATAAATATCATCAAACACGATCACAGCTTCCGGTCCCATGTGCCCGATCAACTGCCGTGCGTAGCGTATTGTGGGTTCGAAGCGGTGATTTCCATCAACGAAGGCGTAGCTGGGCCTAAATCCTGCGGACCACAGTTGTGCAAGCACCGCATCAAAATCGCCAACTTTTAGTTCGGGAAGTGGCTGTAAATCAATCTCTTTCCAAAGCTCCTCCGCCAGGGTCGCCAAAGTTGCTGCACCTTCAATGGTCACAAATCGGCTATTCGGTGGCAAGGCGGCGCACTGGTAAGCACTAGAAAAACCCAAGTGCGTGCCCAGCTCCACGCAGTGGGTGGGCTGCAAAAAAGCGACCAAGCGATAGAGAAACTCCCCTTCCCGAGGGCTTCGTGCAGCCTGGCGAAGTAGTTTGCCCAATGATCGCGCCCGAGTCTGCGGTCCTTGATTGGCATGACCTGCGCCCAGGTCTTCGTAGGAGATCAGCCGCTGGTCCCCGGCCAGGCGGCGTCTCAGGCCGACGAGTTTCTGGCCCACGGCACTCTGTCGCTGAGGCAAGACTTCTTCTACAAGCCGAAAAACAAAGGGAGAATGAATCCGAAAGCGGCCCTTGGCCCGGAGTCGATACCGGAGGTACCAAAAAATACGATACCAGATCTGCATAGAAAAGGTCTTTCATGAGAAGGCCCCGCAAGTTTTACAGGTCGAAACCCTGAAAACGTGCGGGGCCATATCATTACCCAAGCTTCATCAGGTGAGGCCTGAACTTAGGGCTTAGCGGTCACTTTGTAATCAAATCTCAGTACGTCGCGGACATTAAAAGTACCGGCACCGTCGTCTTTGATGTCTATGATTCTCATCACAGCAAATTGCGGTCTGGGCGCTTTGGTCAGTCGCACAATCACCAGATCTCCCACTTCCAAAGCAGGAGTGATGGTGAAGGGAGCCGGATCAGAGTAAAACGCGTTGAACAAGGTCTGATAGGTCGCTTCTTCGAAGTTGAACTTCGTAGAATTAGTGATCACAAAGATGGAGTCGCGATCAAAAAAGTCATTCGAAGGAGAAGAAAGTCTCGGCCTGTAGAGCTGGCGAGCAGTTTTGGAGACCTCCAAAATGTCGTAATCCAAGTCCGAGCCTTGACGCGTGGGGTTGGGGAGGATTTCACGATTGGTGAAATTGAATCCGCGCCCAAAAGTCGCTTCAGAATTGAAGATGGAATCACCCGTGTAACTTCTGATCTCGAACACAGGAGGCTCAGAAGGTGGGGGCAGCACGCTCACCCAAAAGAAGGCCGAGCTAACCTCGCCCTTGCTGTCAATGACGTAGCAAGTGTATTTGACTTTGTAGAAAGGCAACGCGCCTTGAGGAACTTTGTCAGTGATGTCCAGGATCACATTGGTGCCAGACACTTCGATGTCACGAACCAAAAATGAAGACCCGATCTGCAAATCGTTCTGGTCGTATATCTCGGCTGTGAGCCTGAGCAACTTCAGGGCTTCGTTATCTGCGACTTGCACAGTGACCGTAAAATCCTCGTCCAACTCTCTCAGCAAGCTGCTATTAGCAGGGGAGATAAGGGTAATGGCGGGTGCCTGATCTACTGGTAGCAGGGTGAGAGGATCTTCATCGTTGCAAGACCAAAGAACCAGGGTGCCAATCAGACCCAAGACAAGCAGACGCACAGGGATATTAAGCAATTTCATACGTTCCAATGTAGTGACAGGAGCAACTGTAACAATTCCCGCTTAAATATAGCTAAAGCCACGGGGAAAGATCAAAAAAAATGAGTGAACCCGAGGAGCAAGCTGTAATTTACCGATAACTGGAACAGTTCATTCAAAAATATTTGGCAATTTCAAATCATGATCTTTATTACCCCCAAGGTCGTTTTTCGCTCGCCTCTGATCTGGCTTCTCGCGGGACTCCTGTTGGTGGCAAGTTGCACACCCGACCCCGGCACCTCCCGGACCAACGATGTGAGGGAATCACTGCGAATTCAGGATTCAATCCGCGCACATGAACGCCTGAAACGCCTCCAGCGCAACCTCACTGAAGGGCAAGGTCCCCGCATCGACTCCGTGCGCTCAGACAGCCTACAGGAATAGACTCAGACCGATTTCCATGGCGGGCATGAGAGGATTTTTGTACCCCTCTACGTTTTTCGGACGGCGGTCAGGGTTGGTAAATTCATCAAATACCTCTGTGAGCCGAATGCTGTAATAGAGAGAAAACCATTTGTAGCCGATCCGCGCATAAGCGCCGTAGCGCAACCGCTCAAATTCAGATTCTGGCTCTGAAATCTGTTCCAGGTCTCTGGTGCGCTCCTGCACCCGCAGCCCGGCGTTGTTGCGATACCTGATCTTGTATTGTGCCGATGCCAAATACCCCACAAACCCACCTACTTCCCCAAAAAATACTGGATCGCCATCTTCATCCCGTGTCACGTTGAAATACAGCCCGACAGGTAGCTCCAGAAAAAACAGTCGGTGTTTTTCTTGGGTGTAATCTACCCCTACCGAATCTGCAATGGTGGGAAATTCCTTGTCCACGGACTGCTGATACGTGTAATGAGTCCATGCGAGTCCTGGGGCCACACGTAGGCCGATCACATTTCTCCGACCGAAGGGAAATTTGAACCCTCCTCCAATAAAGTAAGTACCCGAGGCCGTATTGCTCAACGGCACACTGTCCCGGGAAGGTCCTGCAAGAGGAATGGTGCGGTTAAAAACCAAGCTAAACCTGCTCGGAGGATCGGTCGGAAGATTTTTGGATCGCACTGTAGAATCCTTTTCTTGCCCAAAGGCTACAGAAATGCTCCCGGCCATCAGCCCCAGAATGAGCAGGTATCGGTGAAGTTGTGTAAGTTTAGGCTGTTTCATTGGTTTTTGATGAGTGCGCATGAATCATTTCAACATCAGGGTGTATGGGATCTGTATAGAAAACGAGCAGATCCTCCTCACGGACGAGATTCGCATGGGAATTCGCATGACCAAACTACCCGGCGGCGGACTCCACTTGGGAGAAGGCCTGGAAGATGCGTTGCAGAGGGAATGGATGGAAGAACTGAAAGCCGAAATCAAAGTTGGTGATATTTTTTATGTAAACCCCTTTTTGCAGCCTTCGGCCTTCAGCGCCCAAGACCAAATCATTGCGATGTACTTTTGGACCAGTTTGCATTCTCCTCCGATTGGCGAATTTCGGGATAAACCTTTCGATTTTCCTAATGGGGACGATGATCAGCAGGTATTTCGCTGGGTTCCCGTCTCCGAACTGCATCCCACCCACTTCACTTTTCCGATTGATCAAAGCCTCGTACCAAAGCTCCTCGCATACTGGAAAGCCACAAAAAAAAGTCATTTGCCCCCAAACGGAACCCTGCGAACACTTGACGAATTAACAACCCCATAACAAAATCTCTCGCAATGATCCTATCAGCATTATACTAAGAAATTCGATTAACACACTTGCTTTCAATTCATTGAAGAACAAACTGCCAATATGGCTTCCCGCATCCGCTCCCAGCTCCACCTCGTATGAAGAACCATTTCGAGCGATTTAGCCTCGGCAGTGCTTCTGCTTTTTGGCAGAAAGTGCTCTCGCTAATGTCGGGCTCGGTAGCGGCGCAAGCGCTCAATGCCTTGATGCTTCCGGTACTGTCGCGGCTGTATCTTCCTGAGACTTTTGGTCAATTTGGGCCGTTTCTCGCAGCTGTCGCGGTGCTGAGTGTCATCGCCAACTTAGGCTATGAGACCACCGTGATGCTGCCATCTAAAGAGGAAGAAGCAGGAGGTTTGCTCCGATTGAGCCTTCTGGCTTGCGGTGTCCTGACCTTGGCCTTGGCAGGGATGATGGTGCTGCTCCCAGTGGCGTGGCTGGGAACATGGGGGCTAGGTGGCATCATAGGCTGGGCATGGCTGATTCCCTTCTCGGTAGGGCTGGAAGGAGTGATTCAACCTTACAGTTACGCATTTAACCGCGCTTTGCAATACAAAACCTTGACCCGTCTGCGGCTGCTGCGGGCGATCGTGACCTCAGGTCTGAGCGTTGCGGCGGGTGTAGCAGGTTGGGGAGTAGAGGGACTCCTTACCGGGCATGTCGGCGGACAACTTGTGGCCGCGGCGGCCAGTGCGGGCCTATGGAAACACCAATGGGGGCAAGGTTCTAGCGAATTTCACTGGTGGGCGCTCGCCAAAAAATACATAGACTTTCCTCGCTATGGCGTCACAAGCGCCTGGCTCAATGTGGCCTCCAAGCAGATCGCTTATTTCGTGTTGCCAGGTGTCTATGGAGAAGCTCCTACAGGCCAGTTTTCTAAAGCCGAACGCATCCTCAACCTTCCGCCTGGTCTGCTGAGCATGACGGTGGGCCGCGTCTATTTCGAGGAAGCCAGCCAAGCTGCCCGAAACAATCCGGCTACGTTGGCCAAGCTCACACGCTCGGTGGCCATTCAAGTAGCGTATTTGGGAATGCCCATCCTCCTGTTCATCTTGCTGTGGGGACCAGATCTCTTTGCCTGGGTGCTAGGCGAGCCTTGGCGAGCAGCGGGTCACATAGCGAGAGGACTCATGCCCTGGCTGTATTTGACCATGATTGCCTCCACGCTCTCCTTCCTCATCGACATTTTTCAAAAACTCAAGCCTTTTTTGATCTACAATCTCGTGCTGTTTGTCTCTCGTTCGATGGTGCTGATCTGGGCCAGCACCCGCTTCGATGTGCTGACGACTGTCACCCTCTTCGGGGTCGTAGGCGCAGTGATGATGGCCCTCCAAATCGGCTACCTCTTGCATCTGGCGGGCGTGTGGAAGTGGCAGAAAAACTCCACAACGCGAAGATAATAAGAGAAATGAAGCCTGCCGGATGATCAACTCCACCGCCAATTGGCAATTCAAAAAAGCCGTATCTTCGCACCATGTCACAGATGGTGGATATTCTTGCAGCCCCTGCTGCCTATGCCGACGATCAGTCGATTCGGTCGTTGATTTCGCGAAAAATAGGCGTGAAATCGGCTGACATTCACAGCATTCGCTTGCGTCGGCGATCGATTGATGCGCGCAAAGGACAGGTAAAGTTTGCGCTGAGGTATGAAGTGTGGATGGAGCCGCCCGTGGCTGAACCTTCTGTGCCTGTGTTTGAATTCCGGGATGTGTCGGGAGCAGCTCCAGTTTATGTCATTGGAGCAGGTCCGGCGGGCCTTTTTGCGGCACTAGAGCTGATTCGCTTAGGCAAAAAGCCCATCGTAATTGAGCGAGGAAAAGCGGTGCGAGAACGCAGGCGAGACCTCGCAACCTTGAACAAAGAAGGCTTAGTGAATCCCGAAAGCAACTACTGCTTTGGAGAAGGTGGCGCAGGAACTTTTTCCGACGGAAAACTCTACACTCGCTCCACCAAGCGCGGAGATGTCCAGCGCATCTTGGCCATGCTGGTACACTTTGGCGCCACAGAAGACATCCTCATCGACGCTCATCCACACATTGGTACCAACAAGCTCCCCAAAATCATCCAGGCGATGCGCGAAGCGATCGTTGCTTGCGGTGGAGAGGTAAGATTTTCCTGCAAACTCACCGACCTGCGAGTCGAGGGAGGAGCGCTTCGGGCTGTTGAATTAGGTCCGGGTAATTGGGAAAGGGCAGCGCACCTGATCTTGTCCACAGGCCATTCGGCCAGGGACATCTTTGAACTGCTGCACCGAAGAGGGATTGAGATTCATGCGAAACCCTTCGCGCTGGGTGTCAGGATCGAACATCCACAGGATATCATCGACCAAATCCAATACAGCTGCCCTACGGGACGACCAGAAGGGCTTCCCGCGGCTTCTTATGCCTTGGTTCAGCAGGTGCAAGACCGCGGCGTGTACTCCTTTTGTATGTGTCCCGGCGGCATCATTTGTCCGGCGGCGACCGCAGAAGGCGAGCTGGTGGTGAATGGCTGGTCGCCTTCCATGCGCAACACGGGCTTCGCTAATTCGGGCATGGTCGTAGAGCTTCGGCTGAACGACTTGCCGGGGGAAGACACCGATCCGCTTCGGGCATTGGCTTTTCAGGCGGCGGTAGAGCAGGCAGCTTTTCTGGCTGGAGGGGGAAAGCAAGTCGCCCCTGCGCAGCGCATGACGGACTTTTTGAAGGGGCAGACCTCCAAAAGTTTGCCTACTTGCTCTTACCTTCCCGGAATCACATCAGTAGATCTACACTCCGTGCTTCCGACCCACATCGCTTTCCGGCTTCGCGAAGGAATGCAGGCATTTGGCAAAAAACTCAAGGGATACCTGAGCCAGGAAGCGGTGCTGGTGGCAGTAGAATCGCGGACCTCCTCCCCTGTGAGCATTCCGAGGGATCCTGATACGCTCATGCACCCTCATGTGGCAGGGTTGTATCCCTGCGGAGAAGGTGCCGGATATGCTGGCGGAATCATGTCGGCGGCCTTGGATGGAGAGCGATGTGCACGGGCTTTAGCAGGCGTGGCGGTGTCAGCACCTGAAAAGATTTAGCAAGAAAACAGCCAGACAAGAAGGGATTCGTTCATAGCGATCCGTTGATTGGGGACAAAAGGAAGAATACTTTTGTGGCCGAATTCGCCCTACACATGAAAGCCCTTGTCGAACGCTATGTAAAGACCTATCGCGGCCTGTCCCGCGACGTGTGGCTCCTGGCCTTGGTGATGCTCATCAACCGATCAGGCTCCATGGTCTTGCCATTTCTCACGCTCTATCTCACCGATCAAGGCGGCTACACGCTCACTCAGGCTGGGATGGTGATGAGTTGCTTTGGGGCCGGATCGCTGCTGGGCAACTTCTTTGGTGGCTGGCTCACAGATCGATGGAAGTACCTGCATGTGCAAGTCACCAGTTTTGTGCTGGGCGGGGTGATGTGGCTGGTGATCGGCCAGGCAGATACGCTTCTGGAAATGTGTGTCGCGGTGTTTCTGGCGAGTACCTTCGGAGATATGTTTCGCCCGGCTAATCTCACCGCGCTCGAGATCCACGGCACCCCTGAAACGCGGACCCGCGCTTTGTCCCTCAATCGGCTGGCCATCAATTTGGGATTTTCTATCGGGCCTGCCGGAGCGGGGCTACTCATTGCCACCCTTGGATATAGCAGCCTGTTTTGGATTGATGCCCTGACCTGCTGGGTCGCTGCCATTGTGCTCGTGATTGGCTTGCGCCCTAAATATCAACAGCCCCGGGAAACCCTTTCGACCGAGGAGCTGACTTCTCCTCCGGTAGCAGCCATTTCGCCTTATCGAGATGGCCGATTCATTCTTTTTCTCCTTTGTCAGGTGCTCGTGATCATGGCCTTCATGCAGATCTTTTTCACGATGCCGGTTTTCTGGAAAGAACACGTTCATCTGACTGAGCAAGGGATCGGTTGGCTCATGACGCTCAACGGTCTGCTGATCGTGGCATTTGAAATGCCGCTCATTTATCAGATCGAGCATCGGCGAGGATCGATTTACTGGATTCAGGCGGGGAGCCTTCTCATTGCCGCAGGATATCTGGTGCTGGGGCTGGGGGCTTCCGTCTGGTGGTCGGTGATATTCATTTGCCTGATTACGTTCGGCGAAATCCTGAATTTTCCTTTTGGCAGCGCCTATGCCTTATCGCTGGCGCACCCCAGCTATCGGGGGCGCTACATGGGTCTGTACGGTGTGGTCTTTTCGGGTGCTTTTATTCTTTCACCGCCGCTGGGCACCTATGTCGCGCAACATTTTGGATTTTTCTGGTTCACGTTTAGCATCTCCATGCTCGCTTTTCTAGGCTGGACGGGGCTACAACTGATGGAGTATGTGCAAAAAGGGAAAATTCCAAGGGCTGACGGGACGGTCCGTTTGGGGAAAATCCCTACCTTTCGAAAACAAGCAAAATAGAAATTCATGAGCCTCCAAGAAGATTTTCTGTCTGCGATGCAAGCGGGCTACACCTTCAAAGGCGATTCCCTTGATCTTGGTGCAGCCATGCTAGATGGCCATGTTCAGACGGGCTGCCTGGTCAAAGTACCTCTCAAGATGTTTAACCGCCACGGCCTGGTGGCAGGTGCCACTGGTACGGGCAAGACCAAAACACTCCAGATCCTCGCCGAGCAGCTCGCCAATAAAGGCATCCCTTCTCTGCTCATGGACATCAAAGGTGATCTCTCAGGAATCGCAATAGCTGCAGCAGGCCACCCAAAAATCGATCAGCGTCACGAGCAAATCGGGTTTCCCTTCGTCGCAGACAAGTCCACAGTAGAGTTTCTCTCTTTATCCGACGAGCCGGGTGTGCGACTGCGTGCCACTGTCACGGAATTTGGCCCAATCCTTTTTTCCAAAATACTCGACCTTTCCGATGCACAATCCGGCGTGGTCGCGGTTTTGTTCAAATATTGTGATGATAATGGGTTGCCACTGATCGACTTGAAGGACTTTAAGCGTGTGCTTCAATTCATGACCAACGAAGGGAAGGCCGAGATTGAGCAGGAATACGGGCGCATGTCCACCGCGTCGGTGGGGACGATTTTGCGCAAAGTGATTGCCTTGGAGCAGCAGGGCGCAGAAAGATTTTTTGGGGAACGCTCCTTTGAGGTGAATGATCTTTGCCGGATTGATTCGCAGGGCAAAGGCATCGTTTCGGTCCTCCGATTGACAGATTTGCAAGACCGCCCCAAGCTTTTCGCGACATTTATGATGAGCCTTCTGGCGGAGATCTACTCTACGTTCCCAGAGCTTGGCGATCCTGATCAACCAGAATTGGTCATTTTTATTGATGAAGCGCACTTGATTTTTAAAGAAGCTACCAAGGAACTCCTGGAGCAAATCGAGACAATCATCAAGCTGATTCGCTCCAAAGGTGTGGGGGTATTTTTTGTGACGCAAAGCCCCGAAGACGTGCCCCCTGCTGTGCTGGGACAATTGGGCCTGAAGATTCAACATTCGCTACGTGCGTTTACCGCAAAAGATCGAGCCGCCATTAAGCTGGCTGTTCAGAACTTTCCAGACTCTACTTACTACAAAGTTTCGGAGCTGATCACTCAGATGGGAATCGGAGAGGCTTTTGTCACGGCGCTCAATGAAAAGGGCATTCCTACGCCGCTCGTGCACACGATGCTCCGCGCTCCTCAGTCAAGAATGGACGTGCTCACTCCTCAGGAGATTGACCAAATTTTGCGGTCTAGCATCTTGATTCGAAAATACGAAGAAGAGATTGACCGCGAAAGCGCCTATGAGATCCTGACGGCCAAGATCGCAGAAGCGAAGTCTGTCGAACAGCAACAGGAGATGAAGCGACAGGTTGAAGCCGAGGCAAAGGGCAATAGCAGAAGTCGCAGTGCAAAACCAGAGCCTAGCCTCATGGAGGAGATTTCCAAAAACACGATGGTGCGACAAGTAGGCAGGGCCGTCGCGCGCGAACTGACTCGAGGAATTCTGGGTGTGCTGGGTGTGGGTGGCAAACCACGGCGCCGATAGGATGGATCCATTGCCTTTTTTGACGCGAGAATGGCTGGTGACGCAAGCACTGCCTCAAACCTTGGAGCGGGGTGCTGGCTACTACCAGAAGGGGAGAATCATCTCCGTGAAACTCCGCACCAATGTCATCGAAGGAGAAGTGCAGGGTAGCCAACGCTACCGACAGACCATTGCGATCGCGGAAGACCAATCACCGATTGCCACGTGTACCTGTCCTTACGACACTGGAGGCATTTGCAAACATCTGGTGGCAGTGGCCATGGCTGTGATAGATGGCCATGTGGAATATGTGGTGGAGGAAGGGGGCGAACTTGTCCCACACGAGACAGATTTTTACGCACAAACGTTTCTCTCTAGCCCTGAAGGCATGCAACAGGCTTTTTTGTTTCAAGCATTTGCCCGAAACATAGCCCTCCGACGAGATTTTCTTCGGTACCAACAGCCGCCGCCTGAACAGCACCTGATCGATCTTCGTGATGTGCGCGAAAAAATCAGAGACTCCCTTCTCTACCTCGTGATTGCACCCGATGAAGTAGAGTCGCGGATGAGCCGCAAAAGCGACTGGGAAGAAACAGCAGAGCAACTCCTTCGCCACTCTCTGCACAGCTTGTTTGCGCCGTTTCAGGCTCACATTCAAAGAAAGCTCCAGCTTGGCGATTGGCTCAACGCGCACCGAATCTGGATTGCGATGTATGAAGGCATCGCCGGAATTGAGCGTCCAGACGACCTTGACCTGCTATTTCCAGACGAATATTCCTCGTATTTGAGATGGGAATGGAACCAGAGTAGCGACCTGATCCTGCATGCAGTCTCGCGCGAAATCTTCGGCCCGGGCATGGTGAGGCAGCTTGTCACCCTATTTTGTGACCGCTGGTCCTACTACGAAACCAGTGCTGGTTCGCAGACACCGCCCATCCGCATTGCCCTCCCTGATTTTGAGGCTTGGCTCACTCATCTTGCCGCAGACCCTTTGTCAGCGACTTTCCTCCGCCAGCGCGTGGATGCCTTTGGTTGGAAACTTCCCCGACTCACCAAAGCATTGGACCAACTACTTGGTCCATAAAATGGAAAATTTACCCGACGCACTTCTTCAAGCGCCGGGGTAAATATTTCACTTAGGGTGTTTTGCCCTCAGGATCAATTTCCTTTCGGAATGATGGGACTAGAGCCACCGTTTTTCTTAGCTTTCTTCGCAGCTCTTTTTTCCTTGAGATTCAGGACTGCCGCCTTCTTGGGGCTTTCCTTCTTGATATTTTTCTCTTTGGTCATGATGATAGGGTCAGGCAAGTGAATAAAATAAATAAACGCCAGATAGCCAAAAGATGGGAAAAGCCCGAAGAAAATGGCTGCCTTCCTCTCCCCGATCTCAAAGGCATTGTCGATAAGCCAAGCTCTGTGCGGAAAAAGGACATTGAAGCTACAGAATTTATTCTGCAAAGCAGTTACTTTTTTCCTATCCCCTACCTGCTTCCCATCCATTGCGTAATCCCCGCTTCTATGGCCTCAAATTCGATCAGAAATCCATCATGACCATACGCTGAGGTGACTTCTAGGTATTGCGCATCCGGAATGTTTTCTGCCAAAAATCGCTGTTCTACAGGAGGAAAAAGGCCATCTGAATCTACAGCAATGACCAATGTCTTGGCCGAAATCTGGCTAAGGACCTCTTCGAGGCTGCCGCGTCCCCGTGCGAGGTGATGGCTGTCCATCGCCTTGGAAAGGGTCCAATAAGCAAAGGCATCAAACCGCTTCACCAATTTATCCCCTTGATATTGCTGGTATGTCGTGGCACGAAAGCCTTCAAGCGCATCGGAGCGGAGATCTGTTTGCGAAAGTCGATAGGCATCGTAGCTGCGGTAAGAGATCAGCGCCATCGAACGCGCTGCCCGAAGACCAGCTTTTCCTGCCTCTGGGTGGTCCTGAGACCAAGTTGCGTCTGCGGCGATGGCCATTCGCTGAGATTCATTGAAGGCAATTCCCCAGGGACTGTGACGAGCGTTGGTCGCAAGTGGCACAATCCGATCGAAGACACCCGGCTGCATCACCGCCCACTCCAGCAACTGCTGGCCGCCGAGCGAGCCACCAATCAAGAGCTGGATTCGATCCAGGCCCAAATGCTTGCGCAGCAGGTCAAAAGCTCGCGCAATGTCCCGATTGCTGATCATCGGAAAACGATGATACCATGGCTGCCCTGTCTCTGGATCGACACTGAGTGCATACGTCGAGCCGTAACAGGAGCCGAGCATGTTGGCACACACAATAAAATGCTGCATCGGATCGAAGAGCTTCCCCTCCCCTACCAAACCCGGCCACCATTCTTCGGGATG
>DAITMB010000048.1:0-34957 GCA_036835375.1 Bacteroidota bacterium | reverse complement strand
ATACACTGGCTGAATATAAGGACGCCAAGGCCTTGCTGCTCATTTTCACGTGCAATCACTGCCCTACTGCCCAAGCTTATGAGGACCGCATGATCGACCTCCACCGCGATTACCAAGCCCAAGGTGTGACTTTGATTGCCGTGAGTCCCAACAGTCCGCTTGGCCTGCTGCCCGAGGAACTCGGTTACTCGGATCTCGGTGATAGCTACAAAGAGATGATTATTCGGGCAAAAGACAGGCCTTATCCTTTTCCTTATCTCTACGACGGCGATACCCACAGCATGGCGATTCAATATGGTCCTGTAGCGACGCCACACGCTTTTTTGTTTGATCAAGATCGTAAGCTCCGCTATCAAGGAAGGCTGGATGGCTCTGAAAAGCCTGGGACAGCCCAATCCGAAGACCTACGGGCGGCACTGGATGCCGTGCTCCAAGGGCAGCCCGTGACAGTGGCCGAGACCAAAACCTTTGGGTGCTCTGTGAAATGGGCTTGGAAAGACGAATACAGGCACAAGGTAGATGCAGATTGGGCTGCTTTGCCCGTAGAAGTAGCCCCGATCGACGGAGCTGGGGTGCGGCAACTCCTTGCCAACGAAAGCGAAAAACTTCGGCTCGTCAACCTTTGGGCGACATGGTGCGGACCTTGTGTGATCGAATTTCCGGACCTCGTGGAGACCCACAGAATGTTTAAAGGCCGCGACTTCGAATTTGTGTCATTGAGCGCTGACAAGCCCGAGAAAGCTCCAGCCGTCGAGAAATTTCTCAAGGAACAACATGCTGCCTTCCAGAATTATCACTTTTCAAGCCCCAATCAGGACTCCCTCCTTGCCGCAATTGATCCCCAATGGAATGGCGCGCTCCCCTATACCTTGCTCATCGCACCGGGCGGCGAAATTGTGTTCCGACAAGCAGGCGTCGTGGACCTGCTGAAACTCCGGAGAGCGATCGTGGATCATCCCATGATCGGGAGATATTTTTGACGGTCTCTATCGTTCCAGAAAGCGCATTTCGTACTTCATATCGTTGATTTTTACTTAATTAGAAATCAAACTCCTCGCTTTCGGATTCCATGATCCAGCGTTCCTTTCGATGAGAAAAGGAAAAGACTGCCGTATAGGGAAAATTGGGCAAAAGCAATCTTGCTTCTGATTGAAGTAACATATCTTTTTGCCTGTTGTTGGTTATGATCGCTGTCGAATAGACAGCGGAACAAGAGTTTTTGCTGCCAATCTGACTGAGATTCCTGGCAAAATAGCGCCATAATGACAGAATAATGCCTTGGCTAGACTTTTGATTGGAATAGCGAAGCAACCCGAGAACACTCAACCACACACTGACAACCCTACCCATGAATTTCAATCACTACACCCTGAAAGCACAAGAGGCCATTCAGCAAGCGGCTGAAGTGGCTAAGACCCATAAGCAACAAGCCATAGAGCCGGGACACCTGCTCCAGTCCCTCCTCCGTGTGGAGGATAGCGTGATCCCCTTTATGCTCAAAAAGCTCGGGGTCAACGTGCCCTTTCTCGAGCAAAAAATCGAAGAGATTCTCGCCACCTATCCCAAAGTTACGGGGGCAACTGGAGGGCAATACCTGAGCAGTGACATGCACCAGATCGTGGAGGCTGCCAATCAAGAAGCGGGCAAGCTCAACGACGAATTTGTGACTTTAGAGCACTTGGTGCTGGCGCTGATTCCCTCTCAAAATGCCGTGGGTAAACTCCTTAAAGAACTTGGCGTCACCGACAAGGCCTTTAGGACTGTCATGAACGAGGTGCGGGGTGGCAAGCGTGTCACCGACCAAAATCCTGAAGGCACCTATCAAGCTCTGCAAAAATACGCCCGCGACCTCAATGATGCCGCCCGGAAAGGCAAACTCGATCCTGTGATTGGGCGGGAAGATGAAATTCGCCGTGTGATTCAAATCTTGTCGCGCCGCACCAAAAACAACCCCATCCTCGTAGGTGAGCCGGGTGTAGGAAAGACGGCCATCGCCGAAGGATTGGCGCACCGGATCGTGCAGGGCGATGTACCTGAAAACCTCAAGTCAAAGACCATCTACTCCCTCGACATGGGTGCCTTGATTGCTGGAGCGAAGTTTCGAGGCGAATTTGAAGAGCGTCTCAAGGCTGTCGTCAAAGAAGTGGTGGATGCCGAAGGAACCATCGTTTTGTTTATCGATGAGATTCACACCCTCGTGGGTGCCGGAAAGGCTGAGGGAGCTATGGATGCGGCAAATATTCTCAAGCCAGCGCTTGCTCGCGGCGAACTACGAGCGATCGGTGCCACTACCCTAGATGAATACCAGAAGCATATCGAGAAGGATAAAGCCCTGGAGCGCCGCTTTCAAGCCGTCGTGGTTGCCGAACCAAGCGTCGAGGATACGGTGTCGATTTTGCGGGGCTTGAAGGAGCGCTACGAAGTGCACCACCATGTGCGCATCACGGATGCGGCCATTGTGGCTGCTGCCGAGTTATCGAATCGCTACATCACCGACCGATTTTTACCCGACAAAGCCATTGACCTCATCGATGAAGCCTCCGCACGGCTTCGACTCGAAACAGACTCTCTGCCCCAAGAGCTCGACGAAATTGAGCGCCGACTCCGCCACCTGGAAATCGAACGAGAAGCGCTCAAGCGTGAAAATGAAGCGCAGCGACTCCAAGAAGTAGAGGAACTCATCGCCAACTTGCAAGAGCAGGCCAAGAGCTTCAGACAGCGCTGGGAAGCCGAGAAGGAAATTCACCGAAACATTAGTTCGGCTAAAGAGGAAGTTGAAAAAATGCGCTTCGAGGCCGAGCGTGCCGAACGCGATGGACGCTTTGGCGATGCTTCTGAGCTGCTCTACGGCCTGATTCCCAATCTGGAGCTGAAAGCCAAAAAACTTCAAGAGCAATTGGCTACGACTGACAAGCGCTTGCTCAAGGAAGAAGTGGATGCCGAAGACATTGCCGAAATAGTCGCTAAGTGGACGGGGATTCCCGTGTCCAAAATGGTAGAAAGCGAGCGAAAAAAATTGTTGCGCCTGGAGGACGAACTACACCAAAGGGTCGTGGGGCAGGAAGAAGCCATCGGGGCAGTGTCAGACGCCATTCGCAGAAGCCGTGCCGGACTCCAAGACCCCAATCGCCCGATTGGAAGCTTTATTTTCCTGGGATCCACCGGTGTGGGGAAAACTGAACTAGCGAAAGCCTTGGCAGAATATCTCTTCGACGACGAGCGCAACATGGTGCGAATTGACATGTCGGAGTACCAAGAAAAGCACGCCGTGAGCAGGCTCGTGGGAGCGCCTCCGGGATACGTCGGCTACGAAGAAGGGGGCCAACTGACCGAGGCCGTTCGCAGGAAACCTTACTCAGTCGTGCTGCTTGATGAAATTGAAAAGGCACACCCCGATGTCTTCAACATCTTGCTGCAAGTGCTCGACGATGGTCGCCTCACCGATAACAAAGGCCGCACGGTGAATTTCAAAAATACCATCGTCATCATGACCTCCAACCTCGGATCGCAATACATTCAGGAGAAGTTTGAGGATCTCACCAGCGACAACAAAGACGCACTCATGGTGCTGATCAAAGAGCAAGTGCTTGACATGCTCAAAAAGCATCTTCGACCTGAGTTCCTTAATCGAATCGATGAGGCGATCGTGTTTTCGCCCTTGAGCGAAGAAGACATGAAGGACATTGTCCGCATTCAGATTCGAGGCTTGGTGAATCAACTGGCAGACATGGGCGTGACGCTAAGTTTTGATGAAGACGCTTTGGACCTGATATCCAGCCTGGGCTTTGATCCACAGTTTGGAGCGCGGCCCGTGAAGCGGATCCTTCAAAAGGAAGTGGTCAATCAGCTTTCGCGCGAGATTTTGGCTGGAAGCATCGCCCGCGACCATGCCATCCGTGTCGTGCAGCGCAATGGCCTGATCCGATTTGAGCAGGTCGTGCCAGCATCCCAGTAAATAGATTCCCGGGGGATCAGAAGTGATTCGCGCGGCAAAGAACCCTGCGCTTGCGCTGGCTCATTCTCCGACATGAAAACCAGCAATTTGACCGTGGGCAATGCTTTTCAAGGCATTGTCCACGGCCGCTGGCTATTGCCAGGTGTCGATGGTCACTTCCATGGGGGTGCCTTTCTCAAAGTCTGCCTCTGACAGTGGTTCCTCGTTTTCCCATTCATACTCCATGAAAATTTTCCAGCGGCCATACTCCTTTCTCAGCAACATGTGAAATTTCCCGTAGAAGGTAGCCTCGCGTGGAGTGCCCGGATAGAGGGTCAAGGCATAAATTCCTCGTTCAGTGGCAGCATTTTCGCTACAGGTACGCTCGGTAAAATTCAAGCGAAGCTGCTGCGTGATTCCTTTGGCGCTTTGATCGGCAAAAGTTTGGCGATATGCATCCGTGATTTCCCTGTAGGAAAATACCGATTGTGCTTCGGGCGATATGCGAAACCCATCCTTTCGATAGAGATTCGCCATGATTCTGGGATCATTTTGGGCGTAAGCCTCATAAAAGGGTTGCCACACGTCTTGGTTGATTTGGTCCAATACATGTGACTGCGCGACCGCGAGCTGAGGGTTGAACAACAGCGAAAAGGCCAGAAAAGAAAAAAATACGGAATAAAGGAGAGATGTTTTCATTGGAGGAGTATTGACCTATGAAATGACAGTACCAGTGGTTGGCAGTACAAGTGCTGACTTTGAATCCTCTGCACCACCGTGATGAGGATATTATTTATAAAACCTTGCTTTTGATACGAAGCTGCAAGATTTCAAGTTAGTTACCGCCTCGCTAGTTCCGAAATCATCCTAGTATGGCATGCAATTTTGCAGAAACCCACAGTATATGGTGAACATGAGCAACAGAAACAGATTATCTTCCAGACCAAATTTTACTCAGCGCATTTTACAAATCGGAGCAGCAGGCATCACGGTCGTGGGACTCGCCGCCGCCTTATTTTTTTACATCGAATCCACCGAAGAGGAGAGCGTGGATTGTGAAAGCTGTACCATCAGCATTACCGGCACCAGCAATACCAGCTACACTGTCACCTCGGGCGACGTGGTGTGCATCGAAGCAGGGGCCACTTACTCTGGTACCATCCAGCGCAATGGAAACTCTGGAAATGGCACAGTGGTGATTTGTAACCGAGGCAATATCCAGAATGCCTCTTTGAGATTCAACAAGGGCATCAACATCATTCACAACTATGGCACACTAAGTCCCAATTCACTTCAATTCAATTCCGGCACTTCGGAAAACACAGTCACAAACTACAGCGGCGCCACGGCTACGTTTTCCTCATTCCAGCTATCGCAAAATGGAACCTCTTTCATTAATGCAGGTGAGTTTTCCTCTGGACAGTTCAGCTTGGGCACTGGGGCCAGCTTCGAAAACCAAGAAGGGGCCACTGGCAGCTCTGGAAACCTACAGATCAACAACGATGCATCATGGGTGAACCAAGGTACCTTCACGACCAATGGAAACTTCAGCGTCAATAGCAACGGGGAAGCGACCAACCTGGGCACCTTGACCATCTTGGGCAACCTCGAGAGCAACCATGATTTCATGAGCATCGGATACCTGACCGTGGCGGGCAACCTCCGAATCAATGGCAACAGTAGCATGGACCTCGAAGGCTGGGTGGACGTAGGCGGTGATGTTGAGGTTAACAAAAACCTCAACCAGGCAGGCCAGATGGAGATTGGTGGCAACTTCACCGTGAACGGGGGCGCAAAGGCCTTGGTCGCTGGACTGATCGATGTCGATGGCAATCTCACCAATAACAGCCGAATCTCCGGCCCAGATCCCACCGCAAATGCATATGGCCGCATCAATGTCGCAGGGAATACCACTCAAAATGGCGGTGGAAGCATGACCAATCTCCTGGATGTGTGCGACGCCGGATATCCAGCCACTGGACTTGACACCAACTGGGGCAACAAAGACGCTACTGTCACGCACTGTGTGAATAGTCCCCAGTCCTCCTTTCCAGTTGAATGGCTCAGCTTTGATGCCCACGCCAAAGGCCCACTCGTAGAGTTGAGCTGGAGCACAGCGAGGGAGTCCAACAATGACTTTTTCACCGTAGAGCGAAGCGTGGACGCCGTACAGTTTGAGGAGGTAGCAAAAATTTCGGCTGTTGGTAATACCGAGGCTCCCACAAGCTATCAGGCACTAGACGCCAATCCGCCCATCGGCAGGATTTATTATCGCATTCGCCAGACAGACTTCGACGGCCAGACTTCTTTCACCAATCGAGTCGAACTCTCGATGGAATCCGAAGGCTTTGCCGTGAACCTTTATCCTAATCCAGCCACCGAGCGAATCAATCTCGACATCCGTACCGAACAAGGTGATGCCGCGACGGTGAGCATTCGCTCGATCGACGGTCGCGAAGTACTTCGCCAGCCCCTGAGCCTCGTGACGGGCTTGAATCATCAGGAATTTTCCCTGCAACAATATCCAGCTGGCACCTATCTCCTGCAAGTGCTCCGCTCCAACGGCACCCTGCCCACGACGATTCGCTTCAACAAGTATTGAGTATGCTGCTGATGGCCTGATCTCCCATTCAGCCATTGGCATACACGGGAAGCTGAAACTGGAAAACCGCCCCTGCATTGGGGCGGTTTTCTACTTTGATGCTGGCCTGGTGAAGCTCCAGGATTTTCTTTACAATCGCCAGACCTAAGCCCGCAGCAGCCAGCGGGCTTTGTGGTTCTGCTTTTTTGTAGCGATCAAAAATCAGAGATTGATCCTTTTCGGAAATACCCTTGCCGCTGTCCACCACGGCGATCTCCACCGATCGCGCTCGCGCCTGTAGTTCAATGGTGACATGGCCGCCTTGCGGGGTAAATTTCAGGGCGTTGTCGAGCAAATTTTGGAACACCCGCTCCACCATTGCGACATCTGCGAAGACCAGCGGCAAATTTTCCACGCCCTTGGCTTGCAAGGTTATTGTCTTTTTCCAAGCTAGCACCTGATAGCGAGCCACCACATCCTGGACGAGCTCTCCGATAAAAAAAGGTTCTTTTTGCGGCTCAATCTGCAATGACTCCAGCTGCGAATATTCAAATAGCTGCGAGACAAGATGCGTGAGCCGCTCCGCGCTTTCGAGAATGGTCTCAAGGTATTGCTGCTGCTGCTCCGGAGAAATGTGGCCTCCCTTCATGAGCAGGGTTTCGACATAGCCTCGCGTGATGGCGAGGGGCGTGCGCAGGTCATGAGAGACATTGGCTATCAGCTCTTTTCGAAAGGATTCTACTGATTTAATTTTTTCAAAGCTCTCCATGATTCGATCCGCCATTTGATTGAAGGTCTCACCGAGTTCCTTGATTTCGCCTGGCAAGGTCGTCTCCACGCGCGCGGCATAATCGCCGTCGCGAAATCGGCTCACAGTCAGGGCGAGGGTTCGCAGGCTGCGCGTGAGCAACCACAATGCGAGCAGGCCTATGAGCATGGCACCGAGCAGTGTCACAAAAAACATATTGGCCCCTAATCTCAACATATAGCTCCCAAAGAGGGATTGAGTGACCGCACTCTGGGCGTCACCTGCCAAAATGATGTAGAGATAGCCCATCAATTGTCCACCTTCTTCCAAAGCTGCCGCTGAAAAAATATTTTCTTCTCCCGGATGTCGAGGATCGTCTCCCTGAATAAATTGGTCGGGATTCGCCAAAAATGTCCGAATCGGAGCGACTTTCACCGCGCTTAACTGCACTTTTTTGTAAGGCGCGACAAAGGTAATGATCTGCCCCGCAGTGTCGAGCAGATATACCTCCACGCTGGGATTCACGACCATCATGGAGTGCATGATCTCCTGAATCGCTGCTGTATCGACCTGCCCCCCTACTAGCGGTGTCACTTCTCGCACCATGAAAGAAGCGATGTTGCCATAGAGCTGCTGGTTGGCTTCTTTGAGAAACTGTCGCGCGGTGTATCCGCTAATCCACAAGTAGCTGGCTCCCAGCGAAGTAAGCAACAAAAGAAGTCCCAGCGAGATGCGCCAATATAGGCTTTGAGGCGTTTGTAGCATGAAGTAGTGGTCAGAGAAGAGAAGGTTGGAACAAATTCCCAAGCCGGATGAAATTCATGTGAGAAGCACCGAGCCACAAAGCAGGTACTCTATTTACCGCAAGTCCTCATTGAACCGATAACCGATCCCCCAAGTCGTGAGGATGTATCGCGGTTGGTTCATATCGGGTTCGATCTTGTTTCGCAGGCGATTGATGTGTGCATTCACCGTGTGAGCCAGGCCATCGTAGTCATAGCCCCACACCAGGTTGAGGATCTGATCGCGATCATAAGAGCGGCCCGGATGCGAAGCCAAAAGGTGAAGCAGTTCAAACTCTTTGGGGGAGAGGTCAATGCGACGCCCGCCAATACTCACCCTGCGCATTTCCGGCTCTATGAGCAGCCCCCCGAAGGACATGGCCGAGGCATCATTGCCTCCGCCAAGTAGGGCCGGGACTTGGGTGCGGCGCATCAGCGCCTTGACCCGCGCCATGAACTCCCGAATCCCAAACGGCTTGGTCAAGTAATCATCTGCCCCCATTTCCAGCCCCAACACCTTGTCGATCTCTTCAGAGCGAGCCGTGAGCATCAGGATCGGCGTGCGAATCTCTGCCGCCCGTAGTCGTCGGCAGATCTCTACCCCGTCCAGCCCGGGCAACATCAGGTCGAGAATGATGAGCGAAAATTCCTGAGTCAAGCCCTGACGTAGGCCCTCGTGCCCGTGGTAGGTCTTGGTGGTAACAAATCCCATGTCACCCAAATGCAGATGCAAAAGCTCTACAATGTCTTTATCGTCTTCGATGATTAGTGCTTGCTGCATAGTTGAATTGACTGTCGGGGGGATAAACACGGCTTCAAAATGTGAGAGAAACATCACAAAAGGTTCACATAGAAATTCAATCCTGTGAACCTTCCCTATGGTTGTGACAAGTTCTGCAGATGACTCTTTCTTATTGTGTCGCCTGCTTGACAAATTAGCCTCTAAGCACAAATTTCCATTTCCGCATGTATCTCATTATCAGATAACTATAAGTATATGACAAAAAAAACACGCACCAATTTTTTAAAATGCTACCATGTGAAAGCGATGTGACTCCCCTGTGACCTCCCCCGCCGATGTTTGCTTCATCAAATATTTTCCACTTCACTAACCTCTCATCGGCTTATGAAACGCTTTTTTCAACATGCATCCATGTGGGTGCTCGCTCTTGGCTTCCTGGCCTCTTGTGCTGAAGATGTCATCATTGACCCTACCTTGCCACAAGGTGAATTTACAGTGACGCGCAGCGGCAACCTCGTTGATCAAAATGGGGCTGGCAGCATGGGCGTAACAGAAATCGGTACAGACGAAGAAGGTACCCAGTTTTTGAGATTGGGCAACAATTTCACTACCAAATTCTCCACTGGTACTGTGACGGTCTATCTCTCGACCAGTGAAACGTATGTCGCGGATCCCGGCAATGGCAATCCCGCACTTCGTCTATTGGGAGTGACCAGCGCCGCTGGGGAGCAGTATTTTCGGATTGCTCCTGCTGCTGGGAACAATTTTACGCACGTCATTATTTGGTGCGCAAGTGCCGGTATTCCCTTCGGGAATGCCCGACTGCAATGATTGCTGGTCGAGATGTGGAGACCCAGGGGCGATCTTGGCCTTGGGTCTCCTATTTAATCAATGTTCCTCCTCTCCGGTCCTTCGCACTTTCTTCAAGCGACTTCTGCCATGAAATCTGTTATATTCTCACTCCTGCTGTTCCTGCACTTGGTCCTCAATTTCTTACTTTTTCCTTTGCAAGGGCAGGCACAGAGTGGTTGGGTCCGCGAAAAGGGGTCCATTTTTCTAAAAAATGACGCTTTCTTTTTCCAGTCAACCCGCTATCTGAATCTGCAAGGAGACGAGCTCCGAACAGCTCGATTTTCCCAGTACATGATTCAGCTCTACGGAGAATACGGCTTGGGAAAGCGATTTGCGCTTCAGGTGTATGCCCCCTTGATTCGATGGAATCAGTTTGAGACGACGGATCCTGCGATCGGACAAGGCGACCTCAAGCTTGAGTTGAAATATGCGTTGTTGCGCGGCAAGACACCAGTCTCTTTCGCCATTGCGCCAGAATTTCCGACAGGCAGGGCACAGGCTCTCGCTGCCAACCGCAGCATCCCGGGTGATGGCATATTTTTGCCGACGGGCGATGGAGAATTCAATGTGTGGAGCACCTTGGCAGCGTCGAGAAGCTTCGGTACTTGGTACCTTTCGCTCTACGCGGCCTACAATTTCCGAACCCAATACCAAGGCTTGGCTTTTCGAGATCTTTATCAGGCCGGGGGCGAACTGGGCTTCCACCCGATAGATCCCCTCTGGCTACAACTCAAGAGCCGCATACAAGGCAGCATCGGCGAGAGCCAACATCCCGAACTGGGCTTCGTGCGCGGAGATGCCACGACCTACACTGCCATGAGCCTGGGAATCTGGTATGAACTCAATCAGACTTGGGGACTTTCTCTGGAATCAGGCATTGCTACCCCTTGGATCCTGGGGTTGAGAAATATCTACGCCGCACCTTACTACTCAGCAGGGGTGAGTTGGAAGCTGGAGTGACGGCTCAATGATGGCACAGCCTCATCCCGGCTAGCAAGATGTCTTGGTCTCCCTTTGAGAGACCCATAAAAGACAAACATTCTTCTTTGTCGGCGTGCGGAGGCGATAGGTCTATTACCAAAGTGGGGATCAGCGTGAAGTAATACATGATTGTGAAGTTGATCGAAAATGGGACTGGGAATGAGATGCGCTGGGGTAGCGAAAATTAGTATCAGACTCCTTTAGCATGGGGAGATCATTCAAGAAAAACATGAACGATGTAACAATTATTATTAGCAGCCTTATCGCAACATGCTAGAATCAAGCTACCCGAATGTCCGTTTTCGTAGCCGTTACTAAGTGTCAAGTTAGTTACGCAATAAAGGGCTAGTATGTACCTTTTTCAAGGACAAAAACAAAAAAATCGCATTTAACATAAGGAATTTTTTAATCGGTATCCTCTCCTCTAGCACCTATTGGTGGACTTGTGTGGAGCGCACGCTTCGTCGTGTGAAGATCGCTACGATTGCCGAGGTGACCAAACCCATGACGAATGCGCCGATCGCGCTCTGGACCAGATAGTTATTCAAATTGAAATAATCTTCGGCTGCTTGCTGCTGCATCTCGCCTTGCTCGACAGCATAAGCAATCGCATGGCTGAAATAATCAGGCGTGATAAAGGTCGAGCTGATGTATTGGACCACAGGAGAAAACACCGCGATGATCAGGGTCATGATCGCGCCGGTGACAAATCCCTGCCAGTACGTCATCGTGCCGCCGTATGTCACTTTCCGCTTATCCAAAAAAGCGAAGACATAGATCAGAATCGCCGGAATCGCGATGAAATTGGTGACGATGGGATGAAGATGAATACGAACATCATGCAACCCTGCTACTTTCTCCAGCACCATCCAAAGCAGCATCATGCCCAGAAAAATGAATGCCCATCTGATTTCGATCCGATATGCAGCCATGAGAGAACCTATTAGGAATTTCGCTTTGCAACTTGTGATCCTTCGCTTCACAAAGAAGCCCCAAGTACTTTTTTAAACATATGAAAAAAAATGATTTCGTTTCGAGAATTTTTTGACTTAATTATAGAAGCAATTTCCTAAACATTGTCCATCACCTCATTCTCCGCTCATGCACAAACATCTGCTCCTTCCGCTCCTCGCCGTAGCCGTTTTTGCCAGCGTATCCTTCTCCTCTTGCCAGGAGACCATGGATGTTGCGCCCGTGGCTACTAGTCCTGCTCCTGCTCCTTCTCCCGAGGCTCAAGCCCAGGCCTTCCTTCGGGGTAATCACATGCCGACTATTCTGTTTCAATATGCCGAGCGAGACGCGGCTACAGATGAATTGCGGGGATTTATCATTGACAATCAAGGACTGATTCGCACCTACTCCCTCGAAAACACTCCTTATGAGTACGGACAGTACCAAATTTCCCGGTTGCCAGCTTCGCTGCTCCGCCGCCTCTATGATGCCAGCCAGCCTACAACCGACCGCGTGGACCTCGCCAATCTTGCGCAGCGGGTCCGCATCATTACGCGTGAGCGTAACCAGCAACTGCGCACAGGAGCGCTCAATGGTGCAGCCATTGTGACCAAAGCCTACTACGCTTATTCCTATTTGGCCGAGGAGGAGAGAAATGATCCTACTGCTTATGGTTGTAACAGCGGCACACAGGCCCAGCCTGGAGAAACTGAGTTTCTGCTAGTACCACTCCATGTCGAAGGCAAAGTCAACACAACCAACACGACAAGCTTTGTCGTCGAAACGGTAGATTGGCTCCACGGCTTGGTCATTAGCCATATTCCGCAGTAGCATCAGCCTATGTAGCAAATCACAAGTTGGCCACAGGTACATCTACTACCAAAAGATCTCCCCGAGGGGAGATCTTTTGGTTTTTATGCCGATGATGAAAGGAGAACAAATGAGAGAATGAATAAACGCTATCCCGCAGGCTCCTGTTGACTCAGACAGTGAAAACTCCCCAATCCCCAGATGAGATCTGTCGAGTCCAACCCTAGCACTTCGCGATCTGGAAAGCAGCCTTGGAGCGTCTCTAAGGCGATCGCATCTTGCTGACAGCGAAATGTGGGTACTATCACGACAGTATTCGCAATGTAAAAATTGGCATACGAGGCTGGCAAGCGCTGCCCTTCATAGATCACAGGATCGGGCATCGGCAACTCGATCACCTGAAGGGGTCGCCCATCTGGCAAGCGCAGCTCCTGCAAGAGAGCCAGATTGTGGAGGAGAATCTCATGATTTTCATCTTCGGGGTTCGGCTCTACCACCGTCACCACCGTGTCTTCGCTCACAAAGCGGGTGAGGTCGTCGATGTGACCATCGGTGTCATCCCCTATGATGCCATCTTTGAGCCAAAGAATCTGATCCTGGCCATAGTATTCGCGGAGATACGCCTCGATTTCTTGCCGGGACAGATCAGGGTTTCGATTGGGATGAAGCAAACACGCCTCGGTCGTAAGGAGCGTTCCGGCACCATTTACCTCAATGGACCCACCTTCCATGATGATCCCCGGTAGGAACCTCCGGACTTGCCGATACTCGGCGATCAGCGCCGGTATCTGGTTGTCTAGGTCGTAGGGTGGGTATTTATTCCCCCAAGCATTGTAGCCCCAATCCACCAATGCTTTGGTTGGCGTCTTTTCTGAGCGAACGAGAAAGGCTGGGCCGTGATCCCGACACCATGCGTCGTTGGTGGGGTGAAGGTGAAAGTACACCTTCGTCAAATCGGCGCCTGCCGCCTCGACCAGGCCGTGGGCCCGCTCGGCCATGCCGGAATTCAGCACATTCACATGCACTTCTTCCCCTCGACTCAGCAGCGCGATGAATTGCGCATACACAGGGTAGATCGCCTCCACCTTGCCCGGCCAAGAAGCCTCCTTGTGTGGCCAACTGAGCCAGGTAGCCACATGAGGTTCCCACTCGGCAGGAAATCGGTAGCCAAGGGCTTTGGGCGTGGGGTGATCTGGAAAGGTCATGCGCGGGAAGATGTTGATAAAAATTCTAAAATATCATTCGATGGCATTCATCCCCTACCGCTCGACCGCGTGGACTTGGAGATGAAAATCAACAATCCAGCTCAGCTGGCGTCACTCCTGGTCGAGGTACCGCTGCAAGATCGGCTGGTAGGTCTCGATCCGCCGATCCCGAAGGAAAGGCCAGTGGGTGCGATAAAAATCCGTCTGGGTCAAATCCAACTCCTGCACGTGGACCGTTTCCGCCTCGTGATCGGCTTGGTAGAGTACCCAGCCGAAGGGATTTGCCACAAAAGATCCTCCCCAAAATTTCATCCCTCCCTCAATGCCTACCCGATTGACAGACACGACGTGAATGCCATTTGCCACAGCATGACTTTTTTGAATGGTCTGCCATGCGTGAAATTGTTCCCGATTCACTTGCTCGTCTTGGTCCAGTGCCCAGCCGATGGCCGTGGGATAAAAGAGCATGTCAGCGCCCATGAGGCTGGTGATGCGAGCCGCTTCTGGATACCATTGGTCCCAGCAAATCAGCACTCCGATGGTCGCAAACTTCGTCTTGAAGACCCGATATCCTGTGTCGCCTGGCGTGAAATAAAATTTTTCGTAATAACCGGGATCGTCGGGAATGTGGTTTTTGCGGTATTTGCCCAGATAGCTCCCATCTGCATCGAACACAGCGACGGTATTGTGATACAAGCCTTGAGCTCGCTTTTCGAACAGCGAGGCAATGATCACCACGCCCAGTTCCCTGGACAGCGCAGAGAATGCTGCTCCTGAAGGACCTTCGGGAATGCTTTCTGCCAGATTGAAATGGTCGTAATTCTCTGTATCGCAGAAATACACTGAACCAAACAGCTCTTGCAAACACACGATCTGCGCCCCCTGAAGCGCCGCTTCCCGGATCCCTTCCACGGCTTTGCGGTGATTGTCTTCCACATCAGCGGAGCATGCATGCTGCACGAGTCCTACCCGCACGTTGGCCTGTACTTTATTTGGAGTCATAGTTTCGGGGATTGTTCGGGGGTCATTGTCTGACATTCGTCAATGGAAAAATTCCGGGTAGGTGACACGCAAAGCATCGCCTTCTGCATGTTCATGGCGATCCTGCATCGTACAGCGCGGAACACTTAGCGAGAAGACATTACGAGCCTTTTTCCTTAGCGGCTCAAAAACATGTTTCGCTCGTTGTATGCCTTCACGAAGAACGGATCTTGGAGGTCCTTGATGAAGTAGATCATTTCTCCAGTCGATTTCATTTCTGGCCCTAAGCCGCGGTTTACACCAGGAAATTTATCCCAGGAGAATACGGGAACTTTGATCGCATAGCCATGAAGCTTCGGCGCGAAGCGAAAGTCTTTCAGCATGTGGGTGCCCAGCATGATTTTCGTCGCATAATTGACATACGGCTCCCCATAAGCTTTGGCGATGAAAGGGACGGTGCGAGAGGCTCTTGGATTGGCCTCGATGATGAAGACCTTTTCGTCTTTGACCGCAAATTGCACATTGATCAGTCCCTTGATCTGCATGGAGAGTCCTAATTTGCGGGTGATTTCTTCGACCTGCTTCACGACATCGGGCGACAAATTGAAGGGGGGCAGCACGGCCATGGAGTCTCCAGAGTGAATGCCTGCCGGCTCGATGTGTTCCATCATGCCGATGATGTGAACATCCTCTCCGTCGCAAATGGCGTCCGCTTCGCCTTCTACCCCACCGTCGAGAAAGTGGTCCACGAGCACCTTGTTGCCCGGAACTTGATTGAGAACCTTGATCACATGGCGGGTAAGCTCTTCGTCGTTGATCACAATCCGCATGTCCTGACCGCCCAACACGTAGGAAGGTCTCACAAGGACCGGGTAGCCTACCCGCTGGGTGATTTCGAGGGCTTCCTGAGCATTGGTTGCGACGCCAAAGTCTGGATAGGGAATCTCTAGCTGCTGAAGGAGTTCGGAAAATCTTCCGCGGTCCTCCGCCATGTCCATCATGTCGAAGCTGGTGCCAAGAATTGGAATCCCGTAGCGATGAAGCTTTTCGGCCAACTTGAGGGCTGTCTGACCTCCAAGCTGTACGATCACCCCTTCGGGTTTTTCCATTTCGATGATGTCGAAAATATGCTCCCAAAACACGGGTTCAAAGTAGAGCTTGTCGGCCACATTAAAGTCTGTGGACACCGTTTCGGGATTGCAATTAATCATGATGGTCTCGTAGCCCATCTCCTTGGCGGCCAGTACCCCGTGCACGCAGGAGTAATCGAACTCAATGCCCTGACCAATGCGGTTGGGACCGGACCCGAAAATCACGACCTTTTTCCGGTCGCTCACCACGGATTCATTTTCGTTTTCGAACGTGGAGTAGTAATACGGCGTTTGGGCTTTGAACTCCGCAGCGCAAGTATCCACGAGTTTGTACACGCGCTTGACACCCATTTCTATGCGCTTTTGGTACACCTCACTTTCGAGGCATCCCAGCAAATGCGCCAGCTGGCGGTCGGCGTAGCCATTCTTTTTGGCTTCCATCAGCAGTCCCTGTGGCAGCGTGGAGAGCTGATAGCGAGTAATTTCCTTCTCCAGGGTGACGAGATAGTCGATTTGGCGAAGAAACCATAGATCTATCTTGGTCGCCTCGTGAATGTCTTTGAGCGGTACGCCGAGGTGCATCGCGTCCTTGATGTGAAAGATGCGGCTATCCGAAGGCTCGCGCAGGCTGGTCATGATCTCCTCCAGATTCTGGAGTTCTTTGCCATCGGCGCCCATGCCATTTCGGTTGATTTCGAGCGACTGGCAGGCTTTCTGGAGCGCTTCATTGAATGAGCGTCCGATCCCCATGACTTCTCCGACCGATTTCATCTGCAAGCCGAGCCGCGTGTCTGCACCGGGAAATTTGGCAAAATTCCATCGGGGAATTTTCACGATCACATAGTCAAGGGAAGGCTCAAAGAAAGCCGAGGTCGTCTTGGTGATCTGGTTGGGCAATTCGTCGAGCCGATAGCCAATGGCGAGTTTGGCGGCAATTCGAGCGATGGGATAGCCTGTGGCCTTGGAAGCAAGCGCCGAGGAGCGCGACACGCGGGGATTGATCTCGATGACGATAATATCACCCTGAACAGGATTCACCGAAAACTGCACATTACAGCCTCCTGCAAACTCCCCGAGTTGGTCTAAGATGCGGAAAGAGTAGTCGCGAAGTTTCTGGTAAATAGTGTCCGGAAGAGTCATGGCCGGGGCGACGGTGATGGAATCGCCCGTATGAACCCCCATCGGGTCGAAGTTTTCGATGGTACAGATCACGATTTTGTTGCCAGCCCGATCGCGCATCACTTCCAGCTCAAACTCTTTCCAGCCAAAGATGCTCTGCTCAATGAGAACCTCGTGAATGGGGCTGGCTTCCAGGCCCCTGTTGAGCAGCAAGTCAAAGTCTTTGGGATCATTCACGAAGGCCCCGCCTGCCCCGCCGAGGGTATAGCTGGCCCGAATCACGAGGGGGAACCCTACGCGCTGGGCAATTTCTTTGCCTTTGAGGAAAGAATTGGCCGTCTCAGCTTGGCACACGGGCAAATTCATCTCGTGCATCAATCGCCGAAACAGTTCTCGATCCTCCGCTTTGTTGATTGCCTTGATATCGGCACCGATGATGCGCACGCCGTATTTTTTCCAAAGCCCCGCTTTTTCGCAACTCATGCAAAGATTCAGCGCCGTCTGGCCGCCCATGGTGGGGAGGACAGCGTCGATTTCCTGCTCTTGTAAGATGGTTTCAATGGAGTCTTTGGTGAGCGGAAGCAGGTAAATGTGATCGGCGGTGACAGGATCAGTCATGATCGTCGCCGGGTTAGAATTGATCAGCACCACCCTCACCCCCTCTTCACGAAGGGCGAGGGACGCTTGTGAACCCGAATAATCGAACTCACAGGCTTGTCCGATGACGATGGGTCCGCTACCAATGATTAAGACGGAACGTAGGCTGGGATCTACAGGCATGAGTGCAAAATTTCGGCAAATTTAGAATCTTATGTCCGTAGGTACAATAAAGAATCTTCTTTCGCGAAAGAATCATTTCGCCTCACCCCCAGCAATCTGACTCAAAACTCGTCTAGTCTCACCTCCCGCTTCTGGTAATCTCGCTTCTAACTCTCCCGCCTATTTCAAGACCTTACAAAACCACATAGGGAATTGCCATGCCTACTATGTAGAAAAGAAGACAAAACAACACCAGCAACACATAAAACGACTTTTGGCGCCAATAGGCGTTGTACAACCCAAATCTGAAGGTGCGCGCAGCGCCGGGTTCATTGGGGATTTGTTCCGTAAAACTGACCGAAACATCCAAACGGTGATGGTCAGGCATGCGGTAATTGTTGCGAGAGGGATAAAGATGGCCCTGCTGTAAGCCATATAAACAAGGGCGTGCACGTCTCCCGGCCACAGCGCCAATCTGTGGTGAGGGAAGGGACAAGACCGGGAGTGAGCGTCACAGCCCTCCCGGTGGCATAGATCCAACTCGCTGGCAATTTGACGCGCTCATTCGCCTCGTAGTTGGGCGTGAGGAAACCATTCACCACTAGCTCCGCTTCGAACTGCGAGGTGTCGAATGGGATTTGCTGGATGCAAGAGGGAAAAAACAGGGTTGCTAGTAGGATGATGACGAGAGGAAGACTAGGGTTGGCTTTTAATCCTAATCCGTGCCACACATTTTGCATTCTGAAAAAAAACAGGCACAGTTTCATTTTATCATCAAATGAACATGGACAAGAGTATATACGCTTGTCCATAAAGGTGGAAAACTTTGCTATCCAGCAATAGGATAAAAAATTTCACGGATCTACGAGCGTCCATTGACTATTGAAGTGATGAGGGAACGACTGTAGGCGTAGAGGCAATGATTGTGAGCTGCACACAACTTAGTACAATTGACATAAACTAGCCACCCTCTTTCTCAAAAACGTTCTCAAAAACGATGTAGCCTTCACTCGCGAAATAAGACTCTGACAGCGAAGCAAAAGGATTGAATTATTAAAACTGTAAAACATTACAACTCAATCTGATACCCCACATAGGGAATCCACATCAGCAGGCTGTATTCTTGTAGGCTAGGTCTGTATTCGACATTGTTAAAGCCAACAAAGACCTCCCTTGTCCCCAGAAAAAGATAGTAAGGATTTCTTCGCCCATAGACATTGTAGATCCCAAACTCCCAGGTGCGGATGAAATGCTTCTTTTCCTTTCGGGCACGATAAGCAAGATCGAGCTTGTGAAAAGGCCGGATCTGAAAATTATTTCGTGAGTCATTGTAGAAGGCGATATTCCCAAATAGATAGGAAGTGGTAGCAGAGAAAAAAGTGATGGCTGCCCCAGAAAGTTCCGAGAGAATATCATAGGGCGTTTGATACTGACTCGTGGGCACGGTGGCCTTTGCGCCGGAGATATACATCCAGGTGAGGGAAAGGCTGCGATTGGGATTTGGAAAGGTATAATTAGCGAAAAGGGAAAAATTGTGCCGTCGGTCGTATCGAAAGGGGAATTCTCTCCCGCCGTTGATTTCCTCAAACTGCCGGGTAGCTTTGGAGAGGGTATAACTGACCCAGCCATTGATTCTGCCAGACTTACGATGCAGGAAAACTTCAAGACCATAAGCCTTGCCTTCTCCAAGGTCAACCAAGGCCTGCCAATCCATGAAATTATTGAGGTAGCTTACGCCTTCCTTGTATTCGATGACACCGCTGAGTGTTTTCCAGTACGCTTCTACCGAGAGGCTGGTGCGTGGATCAATTTCATGAAAAATGCCTCCACTGACTTGATGCGACATCGCGGGTGGCACCAGGTTGGTCGCAGGAACCCACAGGTCAGTGGGCAAGCCCACTCCGCTATCGGTAAGCAGGTGAACATATTGCTGAATGCTGCTATACCCTGCCTCTATTTTCCAACGGTCAGAGAGAAACCACGCAGCTTGTAAACGGGGCTGTATAGACCACCAAGATCTCTCCTCCACCGAATAACGCTCAGCGCGCACACCGGCATAGGCGTTCACGCGACTGCTAGAGAAGTGATAACCAGCGTATGCGCACACGAGATCGCTGAGAAGGGGCTCTCCCTGGCTCGCTGTGTCGATGAGAGTGGTATTGTCCAAAACGGCGGCATATCTCACATTAGGCTCAAATCGCTTGACAGACCCTTGAAGCCCCAGCCTGATTTCATGCCCTTTGCCCAGTTGACCCTGCCACTCTTGCTTCGCGATCCAGTCTTGAATGAAGGAGTAGTTTCCCGCCGAAACTTCATTTCGCACTTGGTTGAAAGGTCCACTGAGTAAGGCGAGATTTTGTTCCTGCGCATATCGGTACTGGGTGTAGCCAATGATTGTTTTGGAAAACCAGCGCTTGCTCAACACGTGTTGATATCGAAGCGAGGTCGTGATGTTTCCCCACTTCAACACGCCTGAGGTGCGGGTTCGCAGCGAATCCGTCTGGTCTTGTTCTGGAAACACGCGAATAGCTCCTCGATCTGTCCCGGCATACACACTCAGGAAGAGGCGCGACCTGGGAGAAACGAGGTAGTTGGCTTTGGCGATAAAATCATAGAATGAGTATCCCAGCGATCCGTTGACCTCGTTAGCCTTGTAGGTGCTGTTAGTGATTGGTCTCAAAAACAGATCAAGCAGGGAGCGCCGAGCCGCAAAAAAAACGGACGATTTTCCGGGAATCAGGGGCCCTTCCACGCGAATCTGTCCCGACAGAATGCCCAAATTGCCTTCAGCTTTCCATTTCTCCATATCTCCTTCCTTAGTCTGAATCCGGATGACCGAGGAGAGTCGCCCACCATATTGTGCAGGAAAACTTCCTTTGTATAGCTCCATATCTTGAATCACGCCCGGAGGAAACAAGGAGAAAAACCCAAACAGATGACTCACATTGTACACGGGCATCTCGTCCAGCAGGATGAGATTTTGATCAGGTGTTCCCCCACGAACAAACAACCCGGAGGTGCCCTCTTGCCCAAACTGAATGCCGGGGAGCAACTGTAGAGATTTGAGAGCATCTCCCTCGCCAGCCAATGCTGGTAAATTCTTGATTTGGGCCATCGGAATGATGGTTCGCCCCAATTGAAGGTCACGAAAGTTCTGGCTTGCTTCAATCACGACTGTGTCCAGATTCGATGTCCTGGGGGTCAGGACCACTTGCATGAAAGTGTCACGTGACAGAGATAGCGAAAGGACTAAGGGCGCATAGCCCATTCGAGAGATGGACAACTCTAGCGTGTCTTGAGGAGTGTTTATTGAAAAGAATCCCGACTCATTGGTCAGTCTTCCAATCCTCGTTCCGGTGATCGTCACCTGTGTGTAGGAGAGTGCTTCGCCGCTACCGGCTTCCCTCACGATTCCGCTTATGGTAACCTGCGCTCCGAGCCACATAGGCAGGAGCATCAACATCAACATTCCGATCTTCATAGCGTTTTCTGGTAATTATCCGAATTGATAAATCAACAGCCTGCTGATTTGATAGCCTGCGAAAATGCCACGTCGGTTTGTGGTATTGCTAAAGACATTGATGTGAGTAGCGAAAGGATCAGCCGTGTTATATCCCTGGGTGAGATAGCTCAAGCGGTAGCGATAAAGTGCCTCGCTCATATTCCAAACTTCAAGATACATCCTCACATAGGTCTTCTGTAACGGAGGAAAGTATTGCCGGGAGCCAGAACCTTGATTGAAGTACAAACTGTCTCGAACTTGAAAGAAATGGTTGTAAAGCAGAAATGTAGTATCCGGCATAAACACTTCAATATCAACCATTCCCTCTCCTATCGTTTCTGTGGAGAACATCAAGAATGAGCTACGGTTGGCTATGGGTTCATTGAGCGGGAATCGGTTATCCAGCGAAAAAGACAAGTAATTACCCGGGCCAAACCTGTTTGGCCCATAGACGATCGGCTCCTGACCATTCATGCAATCACAACTATCGGCAACCGCAAGTTGAATCATGCAGAACTTTGGCGCCGGGCTGGAAGTAAGCAATTGAAACGTTAGCGGGGTCGCAGTGAATGCCACTCCGAGATAGTCAATCGCAACAACCTCTCTACCAAAATCCCAAAAAGGGTCACGAATCTCGGGAGTATTCAGCGGAATTTGATCCTCTGCTTCTACTGGTTCAAATCCATCCGCTTCTACCCGTACGCGATAGGTGACCCCGGCTTTGGGGTAGGCATTCAAGCGATAATTGCCCTGACCTGCATAAGACAAGGTTCCCATCAGGGAATCTTCTTCCCAAAGCATCACCGTAGCATCTTCCAGAAAATCTCTTTTGGGGTTATAATAGAGCACATCATGACTGGGCGAAACATTGATTTTCCAAGTGCTGTCGGGGGTAAATAAGCCATTGATCACAATCTGAGGGCTTTCTGGAGGCAGGCTCAGTTCGGTGATCGATGCGCAGGAGTGAACGAAGAACATAGAAGCCACAGCCATCCACGGGATTATTTTGATACCAAGTTGTGTAAACATGCTGGGTGTGAATTTAAATATCACAAAGAGTAACTTCACACACAGCCCTCAGGCTGTGTGTGAAGTGTTTTTACGAGAGGAGGTAATTACCTACTTTTGTAAAGATTACAATGAAGGGAAATCGTGGTGACTTATCACGTGAAGGTACTTTCTCAAATGATTTGTTTTGAAAATAAACCATGATTAGATAAGTTAATTTTAAAAGTTCCAGCCTATATCTACAGCCGCCGGAGTATTGCTGGTTGCACAACACTCCAAACCAAACCAAAAAAAATAGAAAAGCAAGACCTTACTGGAATTATTTTTTCAATTTAACAAATATGCTTCAGCATCTAGGTATTATGTATTATCACAACAATACACAGCGAGTAACTATTTCCTCAATAAAAGGGTAAGGTTTACTTTATCTCTATAAAAAGGCAGGATTGACACAAAACATAGTTTCTACCCTAAGTTTTGATCACATATGGCTCAAAACAAAAGGGACTATCCTGCTTCTTCCATTCCTATCCGCTCAGACAACCCGCCCTCATTCGCAGCTTTCTACGCCAAAATATCCATCACCCCCACTGCCAATTCGGATTCCGAGAGAAAAAAAGGGTCTATTGCCCTTCTTTCCTGCTGATTTGATGGATGAATCGGCAAACTGCTTGATAATCCGCCTTGATCCACCTATTTTTGCGAATTCATTTTTAAACTCACCGGCTAGATCGTAATCCGCTCCAATATGGCAATGAAATTATCCGCATTCAACTTTGAGATTCCGGAGAAGGCCATCGCAGAACGCCCCAGCCACCCCAGAGACGAATGTAAATTACTGGTAGTCCATCGAGCCACTGGAGAAATACAACACCTTCCCTTCAAAGACATTCTGAAGTGCTTTACCGAAGGCGATGTGATTGTTCTCAATGACACCAAGGTCTTTCCAGCTAAGTTGGTGGGAAAAAAAGAGAAGACCAACGCCCGCATTGAGGTGTTTCTTCTCCGAGAACTCAACAGCCGTCAGCGACTATGGGATGTGCTCGTAGAGCCCGCACGTAAAATCAGGGTCGGCAACAAGCTCTATTTCGGCAACGATGACCTCGTCGCAGAGGTCGTGGACAACACAACTTCCCGTGGGCGCACGATCCGGTTCCTGTTTGAAGGAGACAACCAAGATCTCCATCGCTTGATCGACAAATTGGGCCTCACGCCCATCCCGCCATATATCACCCGCGAAGTCGAGGACCGCGATCGACAAGATTACCAGACAGTGTATGCCAAGCACGTGGGTGCTGTCGCGGCTCCGACTGCTGGTCTGCACTTTACCCGCGAGTTGCTCAAGCGATTTGAATTGCAAGGCGTGGAGCAGGCCCAGCTCACCCTGCACGTAGGTATTGGTGCATTCAATCCAGTCGAGGTGGAGGATCTTTCCAAGCATCGCATGGATTCGGAGTATTTTACCATTCCGCCCGAGACCCGAGACCTAGTCAACAAGGCCAAAGCCGATCGTCGAAAAGTGCTCGCTGTGGGCACCTCCGTGATGCGCGCCTTGGAGTCCTCGGTGTCTGCTTCCAAAATGCTCAATGCCGTGGAAGGTTGGACCGATAAATTTATTTATCCGCAGTACGACTTTCACATTGCCAACACGTTCCTCACCAATTTTCATCCGCCCAAGTCCACCCTCATGATGATGGTCTCGGCCTTCATGGGCCATGAGCTGATGATGAAGTGCTATGAAGAAGCGCTGAAAAACAACTATCGATTCTACGGCTATGGCGATGCCATGCTGATCCTGTAGTTTTTTTTCTACTCCCTGTCAGCGTTCACTGAGGAAAATGTCTAGCTTATGCAACTTGCTGTGGTCATTGTCGCCGGAGGCGCTGGGACGCGCATGAAGTCCGAGGTCCCCAAGCAGTTTTTGCCGCTAGGCGACGTGCCCATCTTGGTCCACACGGTGAAGCGATTTCTCCGATATGCTCCTCACATGCAGGCGGTATTGGTGCTCCCGGCTGACCATCGCGGGGCGTGGGAAGAAGCCGCAACAGCTTTTTTGCAGCCAGAAGAGTCCGCGCGCGTCGTCCTTCAAGATGGCGGCGCGACCCGCACCTTGTCCGTCGAAGCGGGACTCGCCTCCTTGGCGTCGCGGGTGATTCCCGCCGAAACTCTTGTCGCCATTCACGATGGCGTGAGGCCGCTTATTACCACTGATGTGCTAGATCGAGCGTACCAATCCGCCCGACAATACGGCGCTTCTGTGTCCTGTGTGCAGGTAAAGTCATCTATGCGCGAGCAGACGGCCCCCGGACAAAGCCATCCCGTGGATCGAGATCGCTATTGGCATGTGCAGACGCCGCAGACTTTTTTGCTTTCCAGCATTCAATCGGCCTTTGCGCAGCGCACGCACGACCAGTTTACCGACGATGCGAGTCTTTATCAGACCTACATAGGCGAGGTAGCCATCTGCGAAGGGAGTTACGACAATCTCAAGGTCACCACGCCCGAAGACCTGTTCGTGGCAGAAGCATTGTTGGCTCGCCAGCAAGAAGCAGAGACGCGGCCATCTTTGTAGCGGAAAATAAATCGCTCGTATCTGTCTATTCCTCAGAATGATTGGGCTTGTCGTGGCGATACTGCCGAAAGGCGACCCTCCCCTCTTCGGTACACAAACCGCGGACATAGGGCCAAATCACAAAATTGAACTGATCCTCGGGGCTGCGAGACGTGAAGGGCTCCCGCTCGAACACGCTCCGCAACAGGAGGGTGAGTGCATGGGCGCAGAGATGCTGGTCGAGCTTGGCCACAAATATTCCTTCCAAGCTCCCGCGCGCAATGAGGTAGCGGGAATGACTCAGCCCAAAGGCGTCCTCCGCATTCCATATCATGGGAAACAAATGTGACAGATCACTGAAAAAAGCGGGATTGACACGCCGCAAGCCAGACAGTGCGCTGTGGTAAAAGTTCACCATTAGCTCTGCTACGTTGTCAGAAGCGAGGTGATGTTTCCGGAAGTCTTCGGTGGTATTGGCCAAGTACATCTTGAAGCAAGCTCGCACCAAGCCTTCTTTGTCTTCAAAAATCTGGTAGAGTGTTTTGCTGGAAATCCCCAATTCTACCGTCAAATCGCCGATTTTCACCTGCTTGATGCCGTGATGCAAAAATCGAATCAAGACTTCCTTCGTGAGTTGCTCTCGTCGTTCGTTGCTATCATGGGGGGGGAAGGCGCTCGCCATCATGTGGTTTCCTCGCTTTCATTGAAAGTTGTAGGAAAATTCAGGGATGTCCAAATTTTCGTAGAAAATCTGGGCATGGATCGCGATTTATTTGCGCAAGTATCTGCTAAACTACACTGCCTCAGGTGGAACTTGCCTGCTGGCGCTGCTTGTTGAGCTCGAGCTGCCACTTCCAAGCCGAGGCCATCATGTCTTCAATGCCATACTTGGTCTCCCAGCCCAGTTTCTCCTTTGCGAGAGAAGAGTCGGAATAAATCTGCTCCACGTCACCAGGGCGCCGGTCGCCTACGCGATAGTTGAGCGTCTGTCCACTGACTTTTTCAAAAGCATGGATCGCTTCGAGGACCGTGACGCCGTCGCCGGAGCCGAGGTTATAGCGCTCATAGGGAGCTTCATTGCGCTCTTCGAGCAGATAATCCAGGGCCAGCAAGTGCGCATCTGCAATGTCGCTGACGTGAATGTAGTCCCGAATGGCACTCCCGTCCCGGGTTCCATAATCTCCGCCGAACACCGTCAACTGCGGTAACAGGCCACTGGCTGTCATCGTGATGTAGGGCACCAGGTTGTTGGGGCGACCAATGGGCTCTTCCCCGATCAAGCCCGATTCGTGTGCCCCCACGGGATTGAAATATCTCAATGCAATGGCCCGAACGTGTTTGGAGGCCCGAACGAAGTCCTGAATGATTCTTTCGCCCATCAGCTTCGTGCTACCATAAGGAGAAGCGGCCTCAGTGGTGGGGGTCTTTTCTGTCACAGGAAGCTCCTGAATGTCGCCGTAAACGGTGCAGGAAGAAGAAAAGATCATGTTCTTGACCTGATACTTCTCACAGCACGCTAATATGTTGATGAGCGAAACGAGGTTGTTGCGGTAGTAGAGCAGCGGCTCTTCTACGGATTCACCGACGGCCTTCAGGGCAGCGAAATTGATCACCCCCTCTATGTCGGGATGTGCCTCAAACACTTCTTCCAGCGCCTCCAAATCACAGGCATCAATGGAATAGTTGCGCATGCGCTGGCCGGTAATTGCTTCGATGCGATCAATGGTGTCGAGGGAAGAGCGAAGCTGGTTGTCCACGGAGACAACGTCAAATTTTCCTTGGAACATCATTTGAATCGCTGTGTGCGAGCCGATGTATCCGGTGCCTCCGATGATGAGTATGGTTGCCATATAGTTTGCTGTTGGTAGGCGTTTTGTGTCTTGAAAGGTGAATGTTGGGCAAATAACCCATTTCATGAATGGGAAGTGGATGCATCCGGACGAAAAGCTCAGATCCTTGCTTCAGCCAGACAAAATGGAGCATTTTTCGAAACTGAATTCAATTGAGCTACACAACTTCTTTCAGGGAGCAGGTTTCGCAATGAGCTGCAATACTTTAGAAAAATACTTGGAATAAATTCTGGGCAGGCTGGTGACCAAGCCATATTTTCGGCAAGCTCTCAGCATTTCGCGGTTGATGATGAGGGTGCTTTTGAGACCTTGGGTACTGCTGCCGCCCGTGCGCATGTGTACGATTACTTCTGGAAGATAGACGTAGCTTCCCTTGGCTGCGTGAAAATACCGAACCATGAGGTCGAAGTCCGCACAGATGCGATAGCTCGTGTCGAAGTAGCCATATTCGTCGTAGAAGGATTTTCGAAGAAAAAAGGTGGGGTGTGGGGGCATGTTTCCCGAGCGCATGTTGTCCGGATGAAATCCCTTGCCAGGATAGAAGCGAACGACTTTGTCCAGATTCGGCTCGCGGACATAGACCAGGTCGGCAAAGAGGGCATCGACGCCATTTGCCTCCATGGCCGCCACCACGTGACTGAGCACCTTTGGATGAGCGTAGAAGTCATCGGCATTGATTACACCGATGATATCACCGCTGGCGAGCGCCAAGCCTTTGTTCATGGCATCGTACAAACCTTTGTCAGGCTCAGAAACGAACTTTGCAATGCGGTCCCCATAAGACGCCACGATGTCCTGCGTCCCATCGGTAGAAGCACCGTCAATGACAAGGTATTCTACCTCGGGATAGTCCTGCCCAAGCACGGACTCGATGGTGTCTCGCAGCGTGGCTGCCGCGTTGTACGTGACGGTGATGAGAGATATTTTCATGCAGACAATCAAGTGAAACGGCATGGAAGAATAGCCAGATTCCTTTGAACCTCGGCAAAACGGACGGCAAATCATCCGCAAACGGCTTCAAGCTGGACTTACTTTATCGCTTCCAATGCAATGGCTCTTTCAAATCGGCTTTCGCTTTCCACTTCCCGAAATGCAGGGTCCTGTGCGTCGCCAAATTGGCACCTGCGTACAGTGCGAAATCCAGCTTTTCGTAATTGATCCGTCATAGAGTAATGGTCCCACATCCACAGGTGGTTTGCATTTCCCAGCAGTGCCTTGAAACGAGGTAGCAGCCCCTGGGTCTCGATTTCTGCCCTAGCAAGGTATCTTCCATGAACCGAATACTTGCCACCTCAGGATTGCTCCGAAGTCCCAGGAGATATTCATTAGCAATGATTTCCAAGTCTGGTAACACACACCTAAAAGTACCTCCTGGCTTGAGCATCTCAAAAGTATGCGCCAAGGCCAGCTCACAATCAGCCAGCGAAAGATGCTCCAGGACGTGCGAGCAATAGACACCCTCGCAGGTGCCATGAGGAATCCCGGGAAGCCCTTTGACGATGTCGCCATAGCGCACATTTGCCGGAAACTGGACTTGAGTGACTCGTCGGCTGAGCTGAGAAAGAATGGGAACTTTCTGGAGCCGAAGAGTTGGGGATACATCGAAGTTGACCCAGGTTGTTGGGGCACTCAAGCCGCATCCGTACTGCACATAGTGCTTGCTTTGTTCCATGAGGTGTTTGAAATGGTGTTGTTGAGTAGAAGCAGATCGCAGGAATGACGTTGAACCAAGGGCGGGCATGATCGGAAAGCAAGCTACGAAAGGATGTCAGCCAGAATTCCATTTAAAGAACGTTTGGAGTTTCTGTATTTGAGCATTCAGCTAATCGGGACCTCCATGATCCGCTTCCGCAAGGCAACGGCAGGATTTCCTTGATAGATGGTCCAGGGCGCGAGGTCCTTGGTTGCCACAGAGCCCACCGATAGGATGGCATGACTCATGACCCTCACTCCCGGACACACCACGCTTTTCGCGCCAATCCAAGCACCCGTTTCCAGCACAATGGTCCCGATGACGAGGTCAAAGGTGGGGCGCTTGTAGTTGTGATTTCCGGTGAGGAGCATCGCGCCCTGCGAGAGGCACACATGGTCTTCGATCAAGACATCTTCCAGATTATCGATCCATACCTGCTCCCCGATCCAGCAGTGGTTTCCGATGCGCAAGCGCCACGGATATTTGATGTTGACCGCAGGCTTGATGATCACCCCTTCCCCCACTTTTGCCCCAAATAGTCGCAGAATCCGGCATTTGAGTCCACTGAATGGGTTCCAGGGATTGAGAAAGAAGAAAATGTTTGTGAAGTACCACAGGGTTCGCTTGAGGCTCCCTCCTCCGGGCTGATACCAAGCATTGTCAAAGGTGGAGAGGTCGCTTCGAATGCTATTGGGGTGGGGTGAGGTCATGGCGCAGGAATTTGCTGGGGAGTGAACAGGTCGAGGTATTGCTCCCGGAGCGCCAAGCGATCCAAGAAGGCATTGGCGTACTTTCTTGCCGCACTAGAAGCCGCTTGAAAGGCTGCCTCATCCCATGCTAGAGCCGTAGCCAGAGCTTTGTCAAATGCGACAGGATGGTCCAGCGGAACCGCCCAACCACATCCCTGTGCTTCTACATCTGTCCAAGGGGTTTGGTCGCTGAGCAGCACTGGCAGACCTCCTAACAGGGCATCAAAAATGGCATGGCCAAAGTTCTCGCCATGTGTGGGCAGCACAAAGAGGTGGTAAGCCTGCTGCATCTCCATGATCTGATGATGAGGAAATGACCCTACATACGTCACGCGTGAGGACAGAGGCAGCCCGGCAATCAAGTCTTGACAAATTTTCCAATAGGATAGGTCTTCAATCGGCCCGATCAAATCCAGGTGAATGGAGCCGGAAGACCGGGCCATGCTTTGGAGAAAGTAGGCCAAGTTTTTTTTGGGTTGAATTCTCGATACGTAGAGCACTTTCAAGCTTCCTACCGCTTTGGGCGCAGGGTTTCCTTCAGGGGCGGTGGTCGTGGGCGCATTACCGACGAGTTTCACGCGGGCCTTTCGGCCTAACCGGACTTGGACATCTTTTGCTTCCTGCTCGTCGGTGGCCTGCCAAATGATCTTTTTCTGCGCACCCAACAGCTTGATCCCGTTGAGAAAGAGTTGCTTTTTGCGGGTACCATACTGGATCGCCCCAGAATGCAACATGCCGCGAGGTGCCAACACGACCTGCGCTGCCAAGGATTTTCGCATGTGCCAACGGATCGGTTGGATCGTGAATGGCCGTGAAAACATGCTATTGAGATAAACAGCCTGAGGATTCAGCTTGCGCAGTTCGGCTTCGATGTCGTTGAATCGATCAGGTGAGGCATACCACACCTTGACGCCCGATTCCCAAGATTCCCACTGGTTGAGCTTAACGGAATCGTAGGGGACCTGATCGCCAAAATCGCGGTCAGAAGTGAAGATGTAGATCTCAAAATCATGCCTGAGGATTCTGACGAGGTTCACAATTGACCTGATCGGCCCCCCCGCCTTGTAGCCAGGAGCAAACCAATCAATCATAATGACCAAAACAGGCATGGAGGAAGGGGATTAGAATTAGGAAAGTAGTGCCTGAAGTAGAAGATCTTGGAAACGGATTTGATCAACGGTTTAGAAAACAAGCGCTACAACAAGAATGAGCGATGAGTTCATGTTCTGTTTTTTATTCTCTCTTCTGAAGCCCTCTCGTTCAGAAAGCCAGAGGAGAATGAAATTCAGTGTTGGACGAACAGAAAGCGCATGGTTATCGCGTTTTTTCTAACAGGAATTCATCGAGGAGCAAGCCAGACCGGGAAAAGTCAAAGGACAACACACGACTTTCATTGGGAGCCAGGTCACGCAAGAGTGGCGATTCCAAGGTATGAACTTGCCAGTTGGCAGAAGGTCGTACAGGAATCTGTCCTATTTTCTTCCCATCCAGCATCACCGAAACAGACCCGCTTACGCCCTCTCCTTTGGCTGTCACCCGTAGTCGATACGAAGACCGGGTTCGTGGCTGAAAGTGGTATTTCGAGCAGGACCGAGCAGATTGGCTCACGAGATAGGATGAAAATTGGGTAAAATCTAAATTTGTGATCGGATCAGTTTTGATGTCGCAATCTTGGACAAAATCTGCATTCTCCGCTTGAAATGAGAAATTTTCTGTCCACCAGGACGGGTGACCAGCCTCGTGCCACGCATCCAGTTGCACCAAGACCGGACTGCTGGGATTCCTCAAATTGAGCCAGTACACACTCCCCTGTCTGCGCACATTAACCTTCATCTCCCGATTTTCAATCGTGACATAGGCAGTCGCTTCGTCTTCGACATTCCCTTTGACATTGGAGCGGGGTTGGAGTGTCCCGGCGAGGATATACTCTGGCTTGCTCGCATGCTTGCGAATGGTGAACAGGATGTTGGGGTCCTGGGCAGGAACCCTTGTGATGGCCTGACCTTCTACATCCACCAGCAAGTCCCCTTTACGTAAAATTTCCTCGTAGCGACTCGTGACGGCTTGCGCATAAGCAGGCATGGCGGCCTGCCAGGTATAATTTTCAGGGAGAGGAAATTGGGCAATCTGTCTTTCGTGAAATACCCCCACATAGTAAAACTCTGCGCCTACGACCCCCAGGCATTTGAGCAATCCCAGCCACTGGGAAGGGCGCACATTTTCCTCCGGATTTTTATCCCATCCTGCAGCTATAAAAGGAGAAAACAGCTTGTCTCCAGCCTCGATTTCTACCTTTCGACTGATATTGATCCAGTCCCAGCCACGCCACGGACCCTTCCATTTTTCCCAGTTATCCGGCCACCTGACATAGAAATTGGGGGTACTGTAGTATTGCCCGTTGATGGGGCGCATGGCAGTTCGCGCAATGTCCCAGTGAAATCGATCTAAGCGATAAGGGCCTCCATCTATGGCGTACCAGGAAAAATTGGCGTTTCGGAGCTTGGGGTGGGACATAAATTCATCCCGATAGGTGCTGCGAAGGCGGGTTTTCCAAGCGGAAGCATAACGCTCCCAGTCTTGATGCGGGCTTCGGGCCTTGTCGGCAGTGACGACTGGATCTTGCGTGAAAACTTCTGCCGTGATCGGCCAGGGCGGCACTTCTCCATTCTCATTTACGATATCGACCGGGCGGTTGAGCTTTGCGAGCACAAGATCCATGTATTCACGCTGCACAGCCCCGTCGGACTTCCAAAGTTGGTCTGGGGCGGTAGGTCGCCACTGAGCCGGGTTCTGGCTTATCTCCCCTCTTCGTTCGAGGAAGCGCCCATTGGCATCCTGAAGATACCACCCGGGTGATAAGGTACGGGAAGAGATGTTGGCCCCTTGAGATTTTCCAAAGTCGGAGCCATTCAGCTGTGCCCAAAAAGTATTGATGGCCAAGGGCCATTCTGGATGCTGGTTGGCCAGATCAATGTAGGCCTGTGTGAAGGAAGGACCTGAAATCTGCTTCAAATCCATGGCGCGACGCGAATTTTCCAGGGTGAGGTAGTAGTGCCAGTGGGTGACCATCTCGGTCTGAAGTAACTTGTAGGTCTCCACGGCTTGGTCGAGCCGATCGGTATGCAGGCGATATCCCGCCATGTACACGGGATTGATCCAGTTGAAGAGGGGCAGGAGCTCATGTCCCGGCTGGTAGCGCGGTAAGGGGAAGGACTGCAATTGGTCCACTGCATTGACAAATGCAGGAGACTTCGGAAATTCTTTGCGATCCAGGCCCGACTGAGGGCTGGACTGTGCGGGGATGTTGCGAGCGCTACTGCTGCGCCGACGATAGAGCTGCGCGATGTCGCTGCCCGACAAATAGGAAGCATATACTTCCAGTCCTCTCAGCTCACCACCGAAGTGAAAGTCCCTTTCCGTACTTGCACTAAAGCGCAAGTCGGTCTTACAGTCAGGGTTGTTGTTTCCACAAAATCGACCTTTCTCCGGCACCACCGTCTTCCATGAATCGGCCTGCTGCCCGTCGAGCCAAATGCCTTTTTGGCCCGTGCGAGGGTGATATTGCACGACGAGTTGATGCCAATCGCCATCGGACCAGTAGCGATAGCTTTCGATCCCTACCCCTGTAAACATCGCCCAAAGGAGATGACGAGAAGGAACTTTTGCCTTATCATCTTGTACCATAGAGAGGACACTCAATCCCTCGGGTCCCAAAGTTACTTGCAACCCATTATCTCCCGTCCAAAACAGCCTGGATTTGCTTGCACGATATGCTCGCGGGATCCGAAACCAGCATACCAGACTGAAGGTCTCGGGCAGCTGCGGAACCAAGTACATCATGCCCTCATGAGTGTTCAAGGCTAGACGAATGTACGCATCGTTCCCTGTCCCCACTCGCTCATAGCCCCGATCTGCCCCTCGAAGCTGAAAAGCTCCCACCTGGCTCCGGGTCCAGTCATTCCCCTGAAAGTCCCACGCGGCCAGCGGTGTCGGCTGCGCCTGGAGTTGGAAAGCTGACATCAGCAATAAAAAAACAAAGATGGAACAAGCGTTGAAATGACTTGTATCAGGGATGAAGCGCATAAGAGAGTAAGGTTTGGCGGAGCTGGGCAGCCCAGCTTTGTGGGGTGATTGTTCGAGCGAGTTCTTGGCTACGCTGCCCCATCTCCAGCAGTGACTGTTCGGGCAGATGGGCCATTTCCAAGAGGGTGTTTGTGAGGGCGTCAGGAGGAGTCAAGCGAACTACAAAGCCATTGTAGCCGTCTCGCACGAAGCCATCTCGTGCTCCTACGGCCTCGGTCACAACGATGGGAAAGCCCGCGGCTGCAAACTCGTGTACCACCACCCCCCACGGTTCAAATCGGCTCGGTAGCACAAAGATACCGCCTTTTTGTACCTCTTTCCGAAGGGCCTCTGGTTGCAAAAAGGGAATATACTCGACGTTGGCGAGCTTCGGCAAGGTAGCAGCCAGGGGCCCCGAACCAACCAGGACAAATTTCCAATCGAGAAGCCCCGCTTCGAGAAAAGCCGTCGCAGCGGCGACCAGCTCGACGATCCCTTTTTCGGCAATCATTCGACCTGTGAACACGAAGCGCCTGGGAATGGGATGATCTGGAAGCTTGCGCTCAAACAAAGATACATCGGCAGAATACAGCCCGGTGAGAATGCGATCACGCGCAAATCCCAACCTGCGCGCATATTCATACTGAAAGCGCCCCGGCACCCAAATATGCGAAAAATAGCGCTTCACGAGCCAGGGACTGAGCCGGGATGCGATGTGTTGACGCAAAGTTCCCTGCCACTGATTGTCCATCCCGGTAATGACCGGGAGGCCCTTCCGACGAGCAGCCAGCGCCGCGGCTTTGTAGGCAGGGTCGGTCCAACCACTCACGTAGAGCGCCTGCGGATTGAGATGCTGTACCCATTTTTGTAATTCCTCATCAGAAAAGGAAGATCGATTGTAGATCTGCACCCCCTCGGTAGCGTCAAGTTGAAAGGGAGCCAAGGGATCCGGGTCGTGGCGCAAAATATGAACCGGAATGCCACTGAGCGCATGAAATTCACGCAAGCAAGCCAGAAAATAGGCTGGCAAACGAGTAAAGAGGACGAGGAGAGGGGCAGGGGTCATGAAAAATCCTTTTCGATCTTAGGTAAATAGGCCATCATGATGAAAAAGTAAATCAAGTAGGCATTCAGAGACGCCGTGAGCCAGGTCTCATAGATCGCGGCCAGCATCATGGCCAACAAATAGGCTCCCATGATGGCCTTTCGCTTGCTATATCTCAACTGAGCAAACACAAACACAAAAAACGAGATTGTGCCCAGCAAGCCATTGTTCATCATCAAGGTCAGGTAGGAATTCCACGTAGAGGACATCTCCCGAAAAATGGCCAAGCGAGGGGGCACTAAGTTGTCGTACACATATTCCTGATAGCTGAATCCCGCACCGAACCAAAAATGCTCAGGAATCATGTCAATGGCAAAGGCCCAAGAAAGGGTTCTTCCAGATGCCTCCAAGATCGAATCCGCCCGTAGCGCCTCTCCTAAACCCATGTCGTAGAGCAACCTGACAATATCTACCGTGGTGAAAAACCACACCAAGAACGGAATGACAACAAAGAAGAAGACAAACATCCGCCAGGGCACCTTGAACCACCACAAAAAGAAAAAAAACATGAGGCAGCCTGCCAACCCATTTCTACTGTTGGAAAGGAGTAGCGACATCATCAACACCACCAAGTATCCCCACCAGGTTCTAGCAGAGATCTTGTCGGTGCTGAGCTTATAAAAAACAAATACTGGGAGCACGTTCAAACATGTCAGACCGATCCCATTGGGGTTGCCATAGAGACCTTGAAATCGGACTCCAAGCATGACAAATTCTAGCCGAAGAATCCAGAAAAGAATCCCTATTCCCATCACCACCCCCACAAAATGCAACATCTCGGCGTACCCTTTCCGATTGTTTTGCTCCATCCAATAAGGATAGAAATGAAAGGCGACAAACGCTACGAGGAAGTAAGACACCGTTCGTTGAAATCCCAAAAACGGGACGGGGCTGGACAAAA
>DAITMB010000047.1:29182-35026 GCA_036835375.1 Bacteroidota bacterium | reverse complement strand
TTGGCAAATCGCGACTGATTCGTGAATGCGACGGTTCCGTCGGGAATCGCGGTCGTCTGCGTATTTGAAGAAAACCCAGCAATGGCACTTTGAACGACCTCGATTTCTCTTATCGAGGTCAGGCTGTCCCAACATTGGCCATCCCAACTCACGACAAGATGAACATCCCACTCCCCCACTCCAAAAAACTGGATGGGGGACGTGCTGTCGCTGCGAGCGCCATTGCTGAATTGCCAGGCAGATTGATTGAACCCTGTGCTGAGATTCAGAAATCTCACTTCGAGTGGACTGCAATTTCCCGCGTAAATGGGCAAAAAAGCGGCGTTGGGCTGCGGCAATCCTACGATGGTCTCGCTGGTCGTGTCGGCACAGCCAAAGCTGTTGGTGGCAATGAGTCGCGGCTCAAAACTGATCGGAACATCGCCTACTACATAGTAAGTCGAAGGCTGGCGCAAGGTACTGCTGAGGCCGTTGCCGAAGTTCCACCCATAGACAAGAGGCAAATTCCGGGTTTGGGACAAATTGGTGAAATTCACTGTCGCATCTCCACAAAACTGTGTTTCGGAGGGCCTGAAGAGCGCCACTGGATAGCTGGAAGTCCGAAGACGACGCCGGGTCGAATCCACACATAGACCAGCGGTATCTACCACCAGGGTGATCCATATGGTCGTATCTTCAAAGAAGAAGTTGTGGATGGGATTGGTCGTCGAGGAAGTAAATCCATCGCCAAAGCGCCATTGTGAGCGTCCGAAACCAGTAGATTGATTGGTAAATTGGACCGCTTGGGGTGCACAAATTGTGGAGTCAGACATCCCAAAACGCGCCTCCGGCTGGGGAAGCAGAGTAAATTCTCCGAATGCCGTATCCTGGCATTGGTAGCTATTGGTGACGATCAGGCGCACGGGATAGCTGGCAGGCTGTGTGTAAGTGACGGGCAAAGGATCGCGAAGTGTGGAAATGGTCGCATTCCCAAAATCCCATTCAAAGCTCAGCGGTAACACGAGAGAGCTGGAGCTATTGCTGAAAGTGACCGTTTCTTGTCCACATCCCCGATCGACATCTTGCGTGAAAGCAGCGACCGGCCAGCTTGCCGTCCGAATCCAAACACTGGCTGTATCAAAACAATGCCCAGCAGTGTCCACGAACAGCTGCACCAAAAAGCTGTCATCAGGGGCGAAAAACGTGTGACTTCCCGGCTGAAATAAGCTGCTCCCCGGTGTGCCGTCTCCCCAGACCCATTGCGATCGGCTAGATCCCACAGAGCTATTTTGAAATTGAACCACCAACGGCACGCAGCCAGCCGTGACGCTTGGCACGATGTGGGCCACTGGCTGTGGATAGATATGGACCATGCCGTAAGCAGTGTCGCGGCAACCAAAGGTTGTCTCGCTCTCCAAGCTTACTTGATAAGTCCCCGGAATGCTGTAGAAAAATTGCGCGTTCACATTGTTGCTGACATCTGCCGGATTTCCAGTGCCGAATCGCCAAAGGGAGCCTGTAGGAATGGTACTTTGGTTGGAAAAGAGGACCAAGTTAGGACCGCAAAGGGTATCCTGATTGATCGTGAAATCGCTCTGGGGCCGCGGATGCACGGTGATCCCGATGGAGGAATCGTTTTCGCAGCCAAAGGCATCTGTCACTCGCAGGAGTAGATTGTATAAACCTGCCTGGGAGTAGGTGTAGTTAGGCGAATTGCCCACCGCTTGGTCATTGTTCAACCCAAATTCCCACAGGTAGCTCAGCCCTGGGGTCAGAGCCAGCGGTGAAATCGTGAACGGCTCGCAGCCCGCTACGGGATTCTGTGATAGCGCAGGCGAAGGCAACACCCGCACCAACACATTCGCCGAGTCTGTCGCAGGGCATTGATAAATTGTAGAAAAAGTCGTCAACCGGACCTGATACGTTCCTGGTCCGGGGTAGAGATGCGACGGATTCGTTTGAGTGGAAGTCGCACCATCCCCAAATTCCCAGAAATAGCCGCCAATTCCTTGCGTATTCCCAGGACTGAAACTCATTGGCTCTCCTGCACACACGGGTGCGGGCGCCGGCACATTGGAAGGAACAGCAGGATAGACAGTGATGGTGATCTCGCCGGTGTCTTTGCTACATCCATTGTCAGAATACATTTTTACCAGATAAGACCCAGCTTGTGCAAACACATGCGTCGGTTGGTGATTGCCCACATCCTGATTACCCAGGCCTTGACCGTAGTCCCAGGCCACGAAGGGCGCACCAGAAAAATCAGTAAATGTCACCGTGAGCGGCGCGCAGCCCACTGTTTGGCTCGTGTTAAAAAAAGGGGTGAGATCGTTGGGATAGACGGTGATTTGAGTCGAGCCAGTATCCGCACCACATTGATTGATGGCGATCAGCGTGATGGTGTATAGGCTGTCGAGACTGTCTGCCAAATAATATCTCGGCTGCGGAATCGAATCTGCTTGCAGAGGGCCTCCTTGCCCTAGATCCCACACGAAACTCGTGGGGTTGCCGCTGGAAACATTGTTGTATGCGATCAGCAGCGGCGAGCACCCGTTGCTCACCTGTGTTCCAAAAATCACAATCGGCTTGGGAAACACGGTAATGCTGTCTTGAATGCTCACCGAGCCACAATCATTCGTGAGGGTCAAGGTCACAACATACACCGTGTCATCTAGCCCTTGCTCAAAGGTGATGGGTGGTGGCAGCGCGCCCTGAAAGGTCTGTCCATTGCCAAAGTCCCAAAAGTAAGTTCCTCCATTGCGGATGCTAAGGTCTGTGAACGTCACAGGAAGTGGCGCACAGCCCTGCGAGGTGCTCATTACGAAGGCAGGTATTGGTGATTCGGTGATTCGTATATTGGCTTGAGCCGTGTCTTTGCAGCCTACCTGGTCAGAAACGTAGAAGGTCACTACGAAAATCCCCGTGTCAGCATAGGTATGGCTGGGCGAGGCCAAAGTCGTCGTGAACCCATCGCCAAAGTCCCAAGTGAATCCATTGGCTCCCACACTCATCGGCCCAGGAACGACGACGTCGCCTGTGCAGACCACGCTATCGATCAAAAAATCCGCGATGGGCTTGTCATCAACCTGGATAATTCTGGCATCTTCACTTCGGCAACCCGCCGGCGAAAATAGCTCTCGGTAAACCGTATCACTGCCGTTTGGGGCGATGAGTCCGGGATCAAATAGGCCCGTGGCCGGATTGACTAAGCCCAGACTTGGCAGCCAATCTCCTGCTGCCGTGGCTCCTGTCAGGATAAATGGCAAATCCCCTTCACAAAGCACCAGATCTGGACCAGCGTTGAGCGGGAGGGTATCTTGAATCACAACAAACAGCGTATCTGTCGTGAAGCAGGATCCTGCGCCATAAGAATAGATGACTGGATTGGCGCCAATATTTCCCAGAAGTGGATTGTATTGATTGCTGCCAGGGAGCACACCCAGTCCCGAAAAACTTCCGCCAGCCGGACTAAATTGAGCAAGCGTGACCACATCAGCATTTTGACAAAGGGTCAAATCAGGTCCTGCTACGGCCGAGTCGCCCGCCACGACAATCACTGTCATGGTATCCTGATTCACGCAGCCATTGAGGTCAGAGAAGCTGTACACCAGCGGAAATGTCCCAATATTGGCGGGAAGAAAAGTACCGGCAGCCCCATTGACAATCCCGGCCCCGGTCCATGTGCCTGTACCTCCCACCGTAGGCCCATAGCCTACCAGTTGCACCACACTAGGATCTTGGCAATAGGTCGTGTCGGTGGTGAGCACGGCCGGAAGGGGATTGACTTGCAGCAGAATCGAATCTCTTCCTGCACATCCGTTCAAAGCCGTGAATTGATAAATCAACAGGCTGTCTCCCGGCAGCGTGGGGATCAAAGGGGTAAAAATGGCGAAAGTATCCAGCAAGGCGGATCCTGTGTCGGCAATGAGAACGATTTGCGGGTCGCCTTGACAAAAGACAGTGGCAGCAGGCGGCAAAATCTGAACCGTAGGTGCAGCAGTGACTGTGATCGTCACCGTGTCCGCAACGCGGCAGTTTCCTGTTCCGACGGCATACTCCAGCGAATAGGTTCCCGGCGTAGCCTGTGAAAATAAGCCATTCGCGTTCACCCCTATTCCCGTCCAAATGCCCCCCGCAGGCTGCCCTTGAAGAAGGGAATCGATATTATTGCAAAGCACGAAGTCATTCCCAGCAAATACATTGGTGGCAGGCGTGTCCACCACAAAACTCCTTGTAGCTGTCTTGGTCCCGCAAATATTGGTCACTGTGACTGAGACATTGTGACTCCCAGGCGGAAAAAAGATGGGACCGGGTGGAAAAGCCTGATTGGAAGTGCCGGGAGTCCCCGCGCCAAAATTCCAAGTGTAGTTTGAAATGGGATTGCCATTGTCGTTGTAGGCCACCGTTGGCACATAATTCCAAAACCCACAAGTATCCGGAATCGGTGCTAAGGTAATCACGGGCGGGCGGGCGACCTGCACGGTATCGTACATGAAGGAAGTCCCACAAATGTTGGTCACCGTGAGCTGAATGATATATAGCCCTGAGTCCTGTAGTTGAAATCTCGGTTGGCCATCGGTGGCCTCGGTGCTGTCGAGGTAGGCAAATCCGCCCCCAAACACATTCCATTGGTACTGAAGGGCAAATTTTGGATAGGAAGAATTGATCACATCTACCGCCAACGGCGCGCACCCAAAGTTGGGGTCAGCCACAAATTGAGCAATAGGCGCTTCCAAGATTCGAATTTTGTGCGTCACCGTGTCCACAAAATTGCAGCTACTCAGCGAGGCGATCAGTCGAATGGTAAATTCTCCAGTATCTGCATAGGCATGAAAAATGCCACCGACCAGGGGACTCGGCCCAAAGTTCGTGGTACCATCCCCCCAAATCCATGTGTAGAGGATGTCGGGGTTGAGCGGACAGGATTCCGCATTCGAAAAAGTGATCAAGGTATTTCGGCATCCCAAGCCGGGACCCGTGATCTTTGGCCTGGGAAGGGGCTTCACGAATACTGGCGACTCGTTGTAGTGCGTTGCGCACCCGTTTTCGATGGTCAGTCGAATCGATTCTTGAAAATTACCTTGTGCATTGAGCAAGGAGTCGCACACCACATCATCGTCGTAGGTGAATGTATAGAGCTTCTGTGCCGTATTCAGTACTGTGTCGATGTCTCCATTTCCCCAGTTCCAGATGTAGCGCTCAATAATTTGGTTGATCGTATCGGTGCCATTGTTGACCAGAACAGACTGCCCCTCACAGATATTGATGTTGCCGACCACATTCATGTTCGCGTTCAGGTCATTGCCAAAAAAGGCCACATTCGCTGTGAAACTCGCCTGACATGGAGCGCTGTTGTCCGTCACCACCAAGGGAAAAGTCCCAAAATTGGTATAAGTGTGCTGCTGAAAGCCTGCTGGAGACACCACAGGCGGTGTTCCGTCCCCAAAATTCCACGTGTATGGACCCACGCCCCCTGCGATGGAAAACCCCTTGGTCACCTGCGTAATTGCCAGACTCGGCACACATGCCTTGAAATTTTTGCTGCCGCTGGTGTCAAGCACTGTCAGCGCTGGAGTAGCCTGGGTAGTAAAAGTCTGGGTGCTCGTCACGGTACACGCATTGCCGAGGGTATCGACCCCGCCAAGGGTAAGGGTCACCGTCACGGGGTAGCCGATCCCCAGCGCAGGAAAGGTGCGCACAAGGCTCTGGCCATTTCCTGCCGCCGCGATGCCGTTGGAAAAGGTCCATTGGTAGCTCAAGGCATTCGTGGCTGCCGCCGTGAAGGTCACAGGTGTCTGCGCGCAGGGATTGAGGTTGCTGATGGTGAAATTGGTCGGTAAGCTGCTACACAGCGGCTGGGACCAA
>DAITMB010000047.1:23696-29082 GCA_036835375.1 Bacteroidota bacterium | reverse complement strand
TAAAATCGGTTGAGGACGCGGCGAAGGGTGCAGCTCCCACAGCCTAGCCCGAAGGGACTCGAGCCCGGAAGCCCCACAGAGAGGGTTAGTTCAAAGATATCACCCAATGACCGCGCGCCCCCAAAATTGTGGTCCCACGAAAAACCGAGTTCGTAAAATGAGCCAGAATAGCCAGATCGTGCTTCTTGGATGAATTCAAGCCCCCCATAAAGCACCATCGAATGAATGCCATCGCGGTAGCGACGAGCTGCTGCAAGCGGCATATTTCCCTGATACCACAAGCCGGCTGTGAGGCGGGTGAGACCGGGCGTCTTCACCGCCCCTCCGAGGGAAAATATTCCATGCAAAAATGGGCGGCCCGTCACAGAGTCCCGGGGCCATCCCTGCCGCGCGGATGCCCCTTGCAAATCCACCCGAAACCCCGGATTCCATTGCCATTGTGTTTGAAGCGCTCCTTCGCGATAGCTGTGCAGGATTCCGCTTCCGTGTATCGTGATTCGGGTCGGAAGGCGTTCGTCTCGACCTGCCACGGAGTTGTTTTGCAAATTGATGTGATGCAGCGCCAAGCCAAGGCGATACATCCGGTGAGGATTTTGGATAAAATGGCCGATTCCCCCTGCACTCAAGTCAAAAAAACTCGTCCCCGACACGCCCCCATCGGGAATATCCACCCCCGTGCCACGAACCACGCCATAGATGGGATCAAGCTGATCTCCAAATCTGAACCGCTCCCAATTGAGTACATAGCGGTTGTAGCCTCCCGAAAATCCAAGCGAAAATCCCAGTTTGCGTTCATCCATATCACAGGCCCAACTGTGCCAGGCATAGGACATCGTGTAGCGTTGCCAGCGAAAAAGCCCAGTGTTGGCACCCATCGGTCGATAAATTCCCTCGCCCTCAGAATTATCGGTGTAGGTAAGCCCAAATCCAGACATGAACCCAGGCAGTTCCTGGCTGATCTCTGCGTGATTGGTGAGATATCGCCCCTCTCCGTTGGCCACTTGGTGCCATTGGCTGCGGAGGCCGCTACTGAACACCGTACCTGGTTCGTAGCCGGCAAAGGCAGGGTTGAGATAGAGCTTCGTGGCGAAGTACTGGGTGAACACAGGATCCTGCCCCTGAACGGCGGACGGACCCGCAATCAGCCACCACAACAACCCGGGCAGAAGGAGCCGTCCAAAGCGTGGATGGATAATAGAATTCATAAAAAATCTGACCAATGATCTGGTAAATCTTGTAAAAAGAATCATGGTAAGGCGTTGGGGGGAAACTGGATACCTGAAAAATTATTTTTACTACAAGATTATTCAATTGCACGCCGTAATTAACACAAAAAGTGAATTCATCCATCTCAAATTTGATCATTCATATAAAAATATTCCTCACCAAGTTTCGGCCTTTGTCATCTATAGTCAATCCCGAACTACCGCTATCGATCCCCGATTAGGCCGATTACGAAAGAAATTTCTCTTCCTCTGTCAGGTGCTTTTCCCAAAAAAGAGGTTTCTTTTTCCTGATGGGGAAAAGCTGGATCCACACCAATTTGATCCTTCATTCCCCGTATCTTGCCAGTCTGAAGCATCGCTCACCCCAAACTTCCTATTGCCATCAAGCGCCTATTTGCTAATATCAGTCTGGTCGTCGTACTCAATCTGCTGGTGAAGCCCGTCTGGGTGCTTCTCGAAATGGAGTTGCAGGACCGACTCGGTCATGAGACCTGGGGCCTATATGCTGCACTGCTTTCGCTGGGCTACCTCTTCCTTTCCTTTGCGGACCTGGGGATCAATCAATATGCTACCCAAACCTTGGCTGGCCAGCCGCACATGGTTTCACGGCAATTTCCCGTCCTTTTTTCGGCCAAAATTGCTCTGACCCTCCTCTATCCGATTCTCATGATCGGCGCAGGCGGGCTGCTAGGCTATCGCGAAGAATCCCTTTACCTTTTGTTTCTACTTTGCCTCGTGCAAGGGGGCAACCATTTGGCGCAATTTTTCCGCGCGAATTTTCAAGCGCTCCAAGTCTTCAACATCGACGCCTGGCTTTCAGTAGCAGAGCGACTGGTCCTGATCGTTCTCACCGTCGGCTTGCTGCTCACGAGTCTTACCCTGGAAGGGTTTATCCTCGCCCGACTCATTGCCGTCGCGATCAGCATCGGGCTCTTCTATTACCTGCTCGCTCGCCATCAAGGTGGCTTGCGACCTCGGTGGGACTTCCCCCAAATTCAGCAAGTGGTACGCATGAGCTTTTCTTTTGCGCTGATGACCATGCTTTACTCGCTGCATGACAAGATTGATCAAGTGATGGTCGAACGCCTCTCGGGCAGCACCGAGAGTGGCCTGTACGCGGGTGCCTACCGCTGGATGGAGGCATTTTCTATGTACCTCTGGCTAATCTTGCCCATTTTTTTTGCGCGCTTCGCCTACTTCATTCACCAACCAGCCGAGCAACAACGCCTTCTCCACTTTGGTCAAAAAATCACGGCCCTTCCGCTGATTTTCGTCAGCTTGTTCGTGCTGTTTTACAGTGAAAAACTCCTTTTTCTCTTCCAGGGAAGCCTTCCTGAAGAGATTGCTGTGATGGCGGCGTGTCTCCAAGTGTTGTTTCTAACCTTGCTCATGAACAGTATTTTCTCTATTTATTCTACCCTGCTCACCGCCACAGGCCACGTGAAACCCGTCAATCGCCTCATCATCGGAGGTATCGCCCTGAATGTAACGCTCAACGCGCTTTTCATCCCGCGCTACGGCGCCATTGCTAGCGCTTGGACCACCTTCCTCAGCTATTTGCTGATGGACTTGGCCTACATATTCTATCTTCATTTGCGGGTGGACATTCTTCTGCCACATCGCCAGACGATGAAGCTTCTTTTTCTGGCAGGAGCTGGCGCTGGACTGTTCTACCTCGCACAGCATTTGGGTCTCTCGTGGTGGGCGGCCACCCTGTGCTGCGGTCCAGCCTACGGACTGATGGCGATGCTGCTGGGGCTGATTCGTATGTCGGATTTTCAAGCGCTCAGAAATCGATGAATCGCGATGCCCGGCCCCATCTCCTCCACTTGACGGTGCTCAATCCTGCCCGACACACCCGCATTTTTTTTAAATTTGCGCAAAGTCAAGTGCAGATGGGTTGGCGAGTGAGCATTGCGGGACAAGATCCTGCTCCGGCTCCCTACGAAGCAGAAGGCGTAATGGTATATCCTCAGGCTCCCTTTCCTCGGCTGTCTTGGCGTCGCTGGCGGCAACAGCAGCAATTGGCTCGTTTGGTAGAAACGCTTGCGCCACAGGTCATTATGATTCACACCCCTGAATTGCTGCCCATGGCGCTGAGGCTCCAATCCAAGTTCGGCCTGAAAGTGGTGTATGACGTGCACGAAGACTACCACCAAAATCTGCGCAACGCGCTACACTATCCTGCCTTGCTGAGGTTTTGGCTTGCAAAAATCGTTCGTCAACGTGAACACCGGGCCCTTTCAACGCTCTCCGCAGTGACCTATGCCGAGGTATGCTACCACGATATGCTGGGTGCCGATGACAAAGCTTGGATTTTTCCCAATTTATTCAGTGTGCAGGGTGTTCGCGGCAGTTTGAAATCCCTACTTTCCCCGTTCCAAGGCCGAAAGGCTTATTTTCTCTACACTGGGACCTTGGCCGAGGCGTGGGGCGTGTTTGAAGCGATCGACTGCTGGGAAAGCCTTTACCCGATGACCCAGCGGCCATTTGTCCTCGCAGGCCATGCTTCGCAGCCGGATCTACTTGCCCGCTTAGAAAAGCGTATGGCAGAAAGCCCTTTTCGCGATCATCTCCTGCTCATCGGCGGGGCCGAATATGTGCCTTATGGTCAAATCGTGGCGCTGATTCAGGCTTGCTATGCCGGCCTGGGTCTTTACCATGCCTTGCCGTACTTAAAGGACAAAATCCCGACAAAGTTTTATGAATTTCTCGCACTGGGAAAACCGCTCATTTACCCTGCCGAACCTGCTTGGATGAGCTTTGGTGAACCTCGTCGCCTGGGGCTGGCGCTGAACCAGCAATCCCCGGCTGCCATTGTGCAAGCCTTAGACCAGTGGGAAGCACTCCCAGAGGAGGAGCGCCAGGAATTTTTCTGGGAATCTCTGGATGAATCTCTCAGAGAATTGATGAATCGGCTGACGACATGAACCCGATGCTCCCCATTTAACAAAAAGCACGCAGCCCTCGATAGAGAACTGCGTGCTTGGAGGTGGAGGAAATCATTCGCTCCATCGACCCGGTGCTGCTAGCAATATTCTTGAAAGGCAGCTTGAAGATTGGCGGAAATCATCTCGGCGGGACGGCCTTCGATGTGGTGACGCTGAATCATGTGAACCAATTCGCCATTTTTGAACAAGGCAATCGCTGGAGAAGATGGTGGATAAGGCAACAAATACTCCCGTGCTCTCTGGGTGGCTTCGGTGTCCACGCCAGCGAATACTGTGACAATGCGGTCGGGTGTTTTGCTGCTTATGTTGATTGAGTGGACCACGCCAGGGCGAGCCGCTCCAGCAGCGCAACCACACACAGAATTGACGACCAGCAAGGTGGTGCCTTCGCTGTCTCGGAGGGCACTATCTACGTCGGACGCTGACTTGAGAGAAGTAAATCCGGCCTGCTCGAGCTCGGCAGCCATGGGAATAGTGAGATGTGAGGGATACATAATCAGTAAAAGTTAGTGTCATCATTCGCAGGGAAACCAGGCAGGGGAATACCGAATGAAAAACAGGGTAAATGTATTCAGAAAAAGCAATAAGTGCGATGACTCTGGAAAAGAACGTTTTGAACCCTTTGTACGAGAAAGATAGCGGCTGGTTCATGTGTTCGTAGAAAAGGACAGATCTTGGATTCTTGGGTCCCACCCTTCCGTCTCTTTCTGGTTGATCACTTTCATAAATCTAACAGGAGACTATGCGGCAGATACAAAACTGCGACAGGCTGTCGCAGTTTTGCCTTGGGGGCATAACTTACTATTGCTCAACAAAGAAACAGAAGCCATCCAAGTGGAATTTTATGCACAGGAAACCATAGCTAAAGGCTGGTCGCGAGATTTGCTGCTCAACGCCATCAAAATGGATCGCTACAGTCGGACCCAGAAGCAGGTCAAGTCCCATATATTTTGGAAACACCCTACCCGAGGCTGGAAGGAAAAGATCTGGGAGCAGGAGGTGGAGGGGATACAGGTGTGGGGCGCGTGAGGGCTCGTTTTAGGGAGGGATTTAAACATCCGGACCGGATGCTAACTCACAAAAGCGTCATCTGGAAAATGTCCGAACTGCGTAATTCGACCCATGATCATTGCTGCGAAAAAAGCACAGCGTGATTTATCCAGCCAAAGCACTCACTACACCTCAATCCAACAATAAAAACCCGAATGG
>DAITMB010000047.1:0-23596 GCA_036835375.1 Bacteroidota bacterium | reverse complement strand
ATGATCACTTGACCCATGAAGTCATACAGGGTCCAAAGATCAGCAGCTTTTCCTTTTTTAAAAGTGCCCTGAAGTTGCACGGTTCCTCGCTGATCGTCATGGAGGTGGTAAAAAGTCCAAGCCCCTTCAGGTAGTCCCTTTTTGTATCCTCCTGCTGCTACGGGTAGCCCGTCCAGGGTTTGCCATTTCCATTGGCCCTCACCATTTGTGACCACGGGGTGGCCCAAGCTATCCCAAGCTGATTCGATGTGAAGAGATTCTCCCTGGTTGGCATAACCGATCAACTGCTGTGATCCATCGGGATAAAAGAATTGCACTTCATCCCTTCCTCCCGCGCCATAGCTCCATTCCTCAGCGAGGGTGCCGTCTAGTCGCCATCGCATTCCCTTTCCTAAAGGCTTACCTGACTGATCGTATTGCATCTCCACATGCCGCTGGCCGTTTCCGTGCCAACGGCGATAGGCTCCCTCGTAATGATCGCCTGATATGCTCCACTCATATCGTATTTGCCCGGAAGCATACCAGCCCGTTTCCAACCCATTCTGAACACCCTCAAAGTAGCTGGCTTCGCGTTGTTTGACACCCGTAGAATCATCGTAGAACCTCCAAATTCCCGTACGAATTTCTTGCTTACTGCTCTGGAAGGACCCTTCTGCAACCAGCACGCGGTTTATAATATGAAATTCTGAAACCGTGTAGCCACGGGTGTCTTCTCGTCCGATTCGGTAATACTTCGCATTTTCAGGCGAACAAAAGTTGCCTTCAGAATCGACGTAAGTAGTGTCTTGAGAAAAGGCAAGTGGAAGACCAGTAAAAAGGCTCATCACGAGGACTAACAAGAAGCTTTTCATGGAATTCAATGTCAAAATATGAGAGCTCGAAGTTGCATGTTCTCTCGCTAAGTGTCAACTATTTTTTCCGGGGTATCGTTCGATGGGCCACTTATCCGTCAATCCATTAGCTGATAAGATTCTTCGATGTAACGGATATGACTTGGCTGATTTTTATGAATTCATAGAGAAATTTGAAATATTCAATGGGGATATCCACGGCTTGCTCACTGAGCCTACGCGGACATCCCCTTCCGACATGATTTGCCCGACAAACAAGCGCATGGCAAGTCTTACGCTCTTGCGCTCATCTGAAAGATCTATTTGAACTCCAGGCATACAGGCATGCTCACCTTGATTGACTGCTTGGTAATTTTTAAAGTCCCATTGCGTGAATTGCGCCGAAACACGAGCACCTGATCGCTGTCTTGATTGGCCACCAATAGAAATTTCCCGCTGGGATCAATGGCAAAATTGCGTGGGGTATTTCCGAGAACAGTTTGGTGGGTGAGATAGGTGAGATGACCCGTCGATGGATTGATCCGATAAATCGCGATGCTGTTATGGCCGCGGTTGGATCCGTAGAGAAACTTTCCATCTGGAGAAATATGGATATCAGCACAAGTGCTGGTGCCTTGGAAAGTAGCTGGCAAGGTAGAAATGAGATGTAATTCGCGGAGGCTGTCTCCTTCATACGCATAGGCTGCCACTTGAGAGCTGAGTTCTAAAATAGAATACCCAAAACGTCCATTGGGGTGAAAGACAAAGTGTCGCGGACCCGATCCTGCTGGCGTGGCGACAAACGGGGGTTGTGCCGGACTGAGTTTACCTGTATTGCGGTCAAAGTCATAAGAAACGACCTGATCAATGCCTAAGTCCGACACGAAAACCTGCTGCTGCGTAGGGCTGAAATAAGCTGAGTGGACGTATGGCCCGTTTTGTCGGGTAGGGTGAATGCTCTTGCCTTCGTGCTGAACGGTGTGGGTGGGCGTGCCCAAACGCCCGTCTTCGCCAATGGCCATGACACTCATGTTCCCGCTGCTATAATTACTCACTGTCAACCATTTACCTTCCGAATCACAAGATACATGGCAGGGCCGCGATCCGCCGGAAGGCTGCGAACTGAGTCTTGTCATCTCTCCCGACGCACGATCCAAGCGATAGGACACCACATATCCTTCATCTACTTGCGATGCCACAAACACGTAGTCAGAGGTAGGGGAAGCCGTCAGAAAAGAGGGATTATCGATCTCTTTGGCAATGCTCGCTAGAGTGAGTTTGCCTGTTCTTGTATTGAAGCGATACACATACACACCTTCACTCCCCCCGGAGGTGTAGGTGCCGATCAACAGGAAAGGATCTTGTGCAAAAGCCGCTACCGCAGCCATAAAGAGGACAAGGCAAAAAGTTCTCATAAGTTTTAAGTAGTAGAAGTCACAAAATAGAGGAAAATGGAGCGAGAAGGCGACCTGCAAGAGAAATCAGCGCCTCCAATGGCTAAAGAACGAAATTTTCGGCTCAAATTCGCTGTGAGGCCCAACATGTGGCTCGAAGACGAGTTCACTTGCTTGAGAAAACCAACTGATGGAGCCGAGGTCATTCCTCTCTTCTACTTTTGAAAGCTTTTGTCAATCGCTCATCGACGGCTTCGATTGTTCCTGAAGTCTTGGGCAAAAGCTAGCAGAAAATACCTAGCTTTCGGTCGCAACAGATGATCATGCACATTGTCAACCTTCCTAGATTATTTTTCCTGAGTCTATTGACGGGGGCACTCTGTGGCTTCTCAGCTTGTGGCGATCCAGCCCCCCGGGCCCTCAAAGCGGCAGAAGCTGCGGCCAAGGAGCGAGAAGCCATCATGGCATTTGTTCAGCTTCGTCCAGAGACATACACGGAAGACAGCCTGGGAATTTGGGTACATGTGGTCCAGGAAGGCGACAGTGTTCACCCTTCCCTGAGTAGTACCATCACCGTAGCTTACCGTACCGAAAGCCTGAGTGGTCTGGTCATCGACACGGCCTCTGTAGCGGCACCCCTGCGCATTCGACTGGCGCGGCTCATTCCGGGCTGGCAGCACAGCCTTCCCCGCATCGGCCAGGGAGGATCCCTGCGAATGGTAGTCCCCTCTTCTCTCGCCTACGGAGATCGAAGCATTCATCCAGAACTCGGGGGGCACACGCCGCTTTTTTTTGAGGTATCACTTCTTCAGGTAGATCCCCTCTTGCCATGAAGCGCGAATGGCTGATCTGGGCCTGCTGGATCTTGTTACTGAGTGCTTGCACCCCTTCGCCCGATACTTCTGGAAGGATTTGGGTGGGTGTACGCTTGGCGAAAGATTGCCATACTCACACCTGGGTGCCCCGATTACCCTCTATCCAAGACATCGGCCTCACCGGCTTAATGATCGAAGTTGCTGTCGATCCGGCTGACCCGGGTCCTGCTGGTGGATACCAATATTATCTGCCTCACGCCCTCGATACCTTGATTCCAAAGTTGAACAAAGCCCAAATCGACTACGGAATCCATATCGAATTACTCGATGACACGACCAAAGTGAGTTATGACCGACTGGAAGAATGGTTTACGGAGCTTTCCGGTCTGTTGCTCCGAAGCTCCTCCTATCCACCGCAATGGCTGATGTTCAGCGGGCCCTGGACCAAGGACGGCTGGCGGAGCGATGCCTTGCGAGGATTTATTCAGAATGCCCGCAGCGGCTGGAAACCTTTTCAGGGCGAAATCTGGTTTGCTGCCGAGCGATTACCAGCCCCTGGCAAGCAAGACAATGCCAAGCCAGCTCCCGACGCCTGGGTGCGATCCATCAAGGGCTATCCTACCAAAAAAGATATTTCTTCGCTTCGAGCCATTCGTTCCTTCCACAAAACCGACAAAGATCCGGAACCTATGCCCTTTCGTGTCCTTCACAGCAGTAGCTCATGGGCAGGGGTACAGGGGAGAATCAAGCAGTGGATGACCCCCGCCAATACTACCCATTCGCCCGAAGATCTTTTCCTCTCCGGCACGGTGTGCGACTTTCCCCTCAGTGACAAAGAAGTCAGAAAGCTCAGAAAATGGCTGGCGAAGCAACAAAAATGAGAATCCGGCCCACCGCTCCAACTTGCTACGAGATCTTCTTAATTTAGGCCAATTAGACCAAAATTATTGGGCGCTACAGCTAGCAGGCAATGCTTGATTATTCTGAGCCGATAAATATGACTTTTGACTCTTTTTCTAACATCGAACGGGCAAAATCCGCCCTTCGGCTCGAAAGCGGCGTAGGAAACCAGTAAAAGTCTCACACGGCATTTCTCGCAGAAATTTTCGGCATTCCTGCCATAACCTCACAGCTTGGAGATACGCCTGCTTCATGCAAAGCAAAACAAATCAGGAAGTACTCTATTTTCTCAAAAAAAAATTCTGCAGATTCACAACCAGTCAGGGCTTTCTCACCACTGTTGTGTAGAGAAATCTAACGGCAGATGAATCTCATACTGCCTTATGTGAGCCATCAGATAGGCCAGTGCCGAGCAAACCAATGTTTCAGGCCGGAATCAAGTCCCTGAGCACTGCCTTCATCATTTTCGGCCTATCGTTTTCGGTCATTTTTTCGTCTTCACGCTATCCATTTCTTTATTTATCCACCCTTTCAACCTTGCATCCTCATGCCCACCCCATCAGAAAAAGAAAAACTCGCTCAAGCGATCGAAGACCTTCGCGAACAAGTAGAAGAAGTTGACGAAAGCGTGTCCATCGAAAAGCTGGAATCTCAAAAATCTCAATTCGCATCTTTTTTAGATAACTCCCGCAGCCGGATTGACTCCATCTTCTCAGGAGACACTGCCCTTAGGCTCCGCCAAAGCATGGACGAGCTTCAGCTACAACTGGCACTCGGCAAGGCCGAATCGAAAGAAGCGCTGGAAGAACAGAAAAGGAAGCTCGAAACGGCCCTCCACGAAGCAGAGCAAGGCTACGAAAACCTCAAGGGAGAAGCTTCGGAAGACTTTTCGGAATGGGCCCAGGAATTTGGATCATGGAAAGAGCAGATTCAGACACGCATGGACCTCGCTCGCCTGCACTTCGCCCTCGGCAAAGCAGAAGCCAGGGATGACCTCGAAAAGGGTCGCCAAGACCTGAGCCGACAAGTTTCGGAACTCAAGGCCAAGATGGATGACCTGGGCGATGCCGGGGAAGAAAAGTGGGATGCAGTCTCTAATGAACTAAAGGAGTCTTATTCACACCTGAAAAGCGCTATTAAAGGACTGTTTTCTTAAAAATTGTCTGCGCGATCATTCTCATGGAGAAGATCTTGGTTGGGGGGAATTTCTGTCTGGCAAGTTCCTCCCAACATTTACCTACCCCGAACACATCAAAGCAGAGAGATACGCGCCAAAAGGTAAACTCCTCGCCTCGGTCGCAGATTTTATGTGAAGAACATGGGCCAGACCGCAATGTCAAGTTCCTTTCGTTCAGAAGAAAAAGAGCACAAAACCTGATTTTCGTCAATGCTACATTTCTCGCGTTCAGTTGCTTCTGCTGCCATAGATAACGCGCGACCTGACAATCACCCTTTCATATGACTGATTCCAAAAAATGGATTCGCCTTCCTTTCCAATTGCTGGGGATCATCCTCCTAGTTCAGTCCTCTCCTTCACTAACGGCTCAGCCCTACGAAAACCTCATTTTTGAAGGGGCCGGCATCAAAGGCCTGGCCTACGCCGGAGCGATCTACCAACTCGACCAGACGGGGATCATGACAGAAATCAAGCGCGTCGGTGGCACCTCTGCCGGGGCAATCACAGCACTGCTCGTCGCTCTTGGTTATCAAGGGGAGGAGATCCGCGATATTGTCTCTGGGACTGCTTTTCAGCAGTTCAATGATGCTGGATTCCCTTTTAGCGGGGTGAGACGCATGAAAAAAAAATATGGTTGGTATCAAGGAGATCGTTTTTTGCGGTGGCTAGAGCCCCTCATTGAGCAAAAAACTGGCGATCCAGACATCACCTTCGCAGAGATGAAGGCACAAGGATACCGCGAATTATATGTCACCTCTACCTCCCTCAAGCAGCAGAAGATCGTCATTCTGTCCCATGAGACTTTCCCGAACATGAAGGTGAAGGAGGCGGTACGAATTTCGATGTCGATCCCCCTCTATTTCCAAGCCATGTTTGTCGATCAGGATGGTCAAGTCATTCGCAAACCGACTCACACCGAAAACCTGGACATTCTGGTGGACGGGGGCATCGTAGCGAATTTTCCCATATTCCTCTTCGACTCCACTTATGTCGGGGCCTGTGGCCAAGAGCTTCGCTGGGCCAATCCACTGACCCTGGCTGTGAGAATCGACTCAGATGAGCAAATTGCCCTTGATCTTTCGGACAAAAGAACGGTCAAGGGGCTAGCTGAGCAGGAAATCCACTCTTTTTCGGACTATCGCCGGGCCTTGTATGTATTTGGTAACGAGCGGCTGAATCGCAGCTTTCTCATCCCAGAAGACTGGGATCGCATTTTGTTTGTGTCTTCCGTGGGCGTAGATCCCAAAATCAAGAAAATGCCCAAGGCCACGAAGGAGGCCTTGTTTGAAAGCGGGATTGCAGGTGCCCAAGAATTTCTCATGCGAAAGGGGCTGCAAACCGCCAAAGATCAATAAGGCACCCGCGCCAGCTTTTCAGCGTCGAGCACGGTGATTTCACTGAGATGGGTTTTGACCAAGCCTTCGTCTTTGAACTCGCTCAGCACGCGAATCACACACTCCTTAGAGGTACCGACGAGGCTCGCGAGGTGGTCCCTGCTGACCGACATGGTGAAAGAGGCTTTGTCATTTTCTTGCATGAATTTGCTCCGAAGCTGCACCAGCGCATCGGCTACGCGCTTGCGCACCGAGTCGTAGGCGAGATGGAGCAGTTCTTCTTCCTTTTGGCTGAGGTTGTCGGAGAGCATCCGAATAAAGCGAATGGAGACATCGCGGTTGTTGTACACGAGCTGGTAAAAGTCATCCTTGGGGATGATCACCACCTCTGTATCCTCCATTGCCATGGCTGACTCCTCGTAAGGGCCTTCGCGAAGGAGAGAGAGGTAGCCCACGAAATCCCCTTCTTTAAAGAGTCCTGTGGTGTATTCTTTGGCATCCTCGTTGGTCTTGAAGGTGCGCACCTTCCCTTTGGTGACGAAGAAGATGTCGTGGGGAAAATTCCCTTCGCGGAAGAGCGACTCCTTTTTCCGAAAAGTCCGGGCCTCGCGATTCTCAGTCAGGGCATGGAGGGCTTCCATGCCTTTGGCATCGCGCAGAAAGTGATGCAGGCCTTCGGCATTGCGCTCATAGTCGCGTTGCACGATTTCGCTTTTGCGGAGACGCATTTCGATGGCGTCGAGAAGCTCCAAGTCTGTGAATGGCTTGGTGATATAATCATCCGCACCGAGATTCATTCCTTTGCGAAAGTCGCTGTTCTCCGACTTGGCCGTGAGAAAAATAAAGGGAATGGAAGCCGTTTCGGGAATTTTATTGAGCATTCTGAGCACACCATAGCCGTCGAGCTCGGGCATCATGATATCGCACACGATGAGGTCTGGATGTATTTCCTTGGCGCTCATGACGCCAATTTTGCCATTTTCTGCTGTATATACCTCGTAATCTGCGAGTTCCAGGATCTCTGATGTGTTGTCCCTCACGTCTGGGTTGTCTTCGATGAGGAGAATTTTTTTCTTATTCATGAATGTCAACAGATTAAGATTAAAGGCAAAAATTACGGGTTTTATCCTACACTCGGCATCCTGCTGAGGTTAATTTTGAGGAAACTTCCGTGGAAAAGTGATGGTGAAAGCGGTCCCCTCGTTGAGTACGGAGTGAAAGTCCACCTTTCCTTCCATGAGAGAGACATATTTCTGGACGATGTTGAGTCCGAGACCTGTGCCCTGAATGTTGGTGGCATTGTGGGCGCGATAGAAGCGCTCGAAAAGATGGCCCTGCTCTTCCTCTGGAATACCGATGCCATGATCCTGGACGCAAATCCTGATAAAATGCGGGTTGACCTCTCCCGTGACTTCGATCGACGTGTGAGGGGGAGAATACTTGGTGGCATTGGACAGGAGGTTCAATAGAATATTTTTGAGCAGCCGCTTATCGAGGTAGATCTCGGGATCGCCCTGATAGTGCAGCACAATCGACTGTCCAGGTTTTGCGAGGCTGTGCATTTCTTCACAGACATCTTGCAAAAAGGCTTCTAACTCGATCCACACCGGGTTGGACTCTACCTTGCCTTCCTCTAGCTTGCTGAGAGAGAGGAAATCGTCGAGGATCCCGGTGAGATTGCTCACATTCGCTTTGATGCGATCAATGTGCTTATCTCTTTTGGGTTGCTCATTGACCTGCGTATATCGCCCGATGAGCGAGACCGAAGACAAGATCGCACTGAGCGGCGTGCGGAATTCATGAGAAGCCATCGCGATGAATCGCGACTTCAATTCATTGAGTTGTTTTTCTTTGGAAAGGGTATTTCGGATCTCGGCCTCCACCCTTTTTTGCTGAGTGATGTTAATGGAAGCAACCAGGATCTGATCGATGTCTCCAGCAGAATTGGTGAGCGGCACGCCCTTGAATGCGTAGGAATCATGATCAATGTCAAATTCAAAACTGAGCGATTCTCCTTCTATCACCCGATTGAGATAGTATTTCATGACTGGCTGCTTGTCCTCACACACGATGACGTAGCCTTTCTGACCGAGAAGCTGCTGAGGATCGAGGGAAAGGTTGCGCAGATCCTGCCCATCGAGGAGGAGGAGATGGAGCTGGCGGTCGAGGACCATGATGAAGCCGTGGGGAAACTGGCTGGCGATATTGACATAGAGTTGCTGTGTCTGGCGAAGTTCCTCGATTGCGCGGGCGAGGTCAGAAGTTCGGGCAGCGACGCGGGCTTCGAGATCGAGGTTGAGGTGCCGGATTTGGATGAGGTTGCGGGACTGCTGGAGTGAATAGCGAATGCTCCGGCCAAGCTGATCGGCATTGATTTGGGATTTCACCAGAAAATCTGCCGCCCCCAACTGCATGGCACGAGTGTCGGTCTCCAAGTCGTCCACGCCGGTGAGCAGAATCATGGGCGATTGGCAACCCAAATCCAGGGCTTCTTTGATGAGCTCCAACCCAGTACGCCCTCCCAATCGGTAGTCGATCAAATACACGTCATAGCGATTCTGCTGCAGGGCCTCTACTGCCTCTTCGTAGCTTTCTACCCACGTCAACAGGTAGGTTGTGTCGCGAATGTCGCTGAGAATGTCTCGGGTAATGAGAAAATCTTCTTCATCATCGTCCACCAGCAGGATCGAAATAGGCTCTTCCCAGATGTGCGTTTCGCTTTGGCTGAGCATAGGATCTTCTGTCATTTCTCCGCACCCTCTGGAAGTGATACCACATGAAACCAGTAGGAGCGGATGGTCTTCATGATCTGCACCAGCTCCGCAAAATTAGATGGCTTGGTGATGAATGAATTCACTCCGAGGGCATACGTGCGGCGAATATCTTCTTCGTTGCAGGAGGTCGAGAGAACCACCACCGGAATGTTTCGAAGTTCAGGGTCAGATTTTATCTCCTTGAGTGCCTGCCTGCCATCTAATCGCGGCATGTTGAGGTCCAGAAGAATGATTCCTGGAGCTGGAAATTGCTCAGAATCGCAATAGATTCCTTCTCGGCGAAGATAGGCGAGGAGTTGCTCGCCATCTTCTACGAATTGCACACGCTGGTCCAGGGTCGCCTCATCCATGGCTTCTTGTGTGAGGAGGCGATCTTCGGGGTCGTCTTCGGCGATCAATATGGTATTGATCAAATTGGTGATCTGGATCATGGCTTAGGTTCGTCAAGGATTGGAAGGAGAAAATACAGGTGATTCGGGGTGTGTTCGTGCGAGGGTCACTTGAAACGTGGAGCCTCGCCCGGGTTCGCTCCTGGCCGTGATGTCACCGCCATGCTTTCCAGCTATTCGACGACAGATCGCCAGCCCGATCCCAGATCCTTCAAATTTTTGACCGTCAAGCCGCTGGAATATGTGAAATATACGATCTATGAACTTCTCTTCGAAACCAATTCCATTGTCTTGGACAAAAAGACTGATTCGCTGTGAATTACTTCCCTCGTTGGCGAGTTTCGAGGGCGCTTCTTCCCAATAAATCTGAATATGGGGTGGCTCCTCCCGCCGAAATTTGATGGCGTTGCTGATCAAGTTCTGGAACAACTGGCGCATTTGGGTAGCGTCGGCCTCAATGACAGGCAGGTCCGAAAATTCTACCTTGGCACCCGACTCCTGAATCACAATTTCTAGGTCGGAAAGGACCTCCCAAAGGATTTGATTCAGATCTACCTGCACAAATGCTTTATTCTTGGTCGAGACCCGCGAAAAACTGAGCAAGTCATTGATCAACTTTTGCATTCTGGCAGAGGCAGAGAGCATTCGCCGAAGGTAATCTTGCCCCTTTTCACTCAGGTTTTCCATGTCCTTTTCTTCGATCCTGCTTCCAAAGGCCCGAATCTTTCGCAGCGGCTCCTGCAAGTCGTGAGAGGAGACATAGGCAAAGTCTTCGAGTTCGCGATTGCTCCGCTCCAACTCGGCTGCATACCGAATCAATTGCTTCTCCGCGAGCTTCTGCGCCGTGAGATCATGGATGATTCCCGTAAAAATACGGTGTTCTCCCTCCACACGCACTTCGCTGATGGCCAGACGAAAAGGGAAGGTGCTCCCATCTTTTTTCTTCCCGACCACCTCCCGACCGATTCCGATGATCTTGGCTTCGCCCGTGCGCAGATACCGGGTGATGTACTGGTCGTGATGTGTCTGGTCAAGCGACGTCATCAACATGCTTACATTTTGCTTCAGCACCTCCTCCGGCTCATATCCGAAGAGCTTGGCCGCTGCGGGGTTGATCGTGTCCACGATTCCGCGATCATTAATGATAATGATGCCATCAATCGCTGTGTCAATGATCGCTTGGAGACGGGAGGCTTGTTCTGAGAAATTCATGTAGAGAAAACAAAGTCAAGATCACAATGATGGCAGTTGCTCAGCGGCTCGCTGGAGGGGATGATCAAAAAAAGTCGTGCTGCCTCAGGCTTCTTCCACCATCGGATAGATCAGGAGCGGCAGGGGCGTTTTGCGAGCCAAATCTTTGCTGTGGCTGGCATTGAGCCAACTTCCCCAAAAGCCCCGAACGTGGGTTCTCATCACGATGAGGTCTGCCTTGCGCAACTCCGCGTGATGTAATATCGTGTCCACGACATCCCCTTGAGAAAGAACGGACATGGTCACCTCAGGCAATTCCTCCTGGAGCTGATTGCGGAGGTATTGGAACTGAAGGTCTTCTTCGAAGTCTTGTTCGCCCAGCACATGGACACAGCTCAGCTTCCCGCTCCAACGCTCCGCGAACTTCAATAGATCATGGGCCAGTTCAATATCATCGTTTTGGAGATCTGAGGCAAATAATATATGAAGGATCGGACGAAAACTCACCTCCGCAGGGACAACCATCATCGGCGAAGTCAGCCGCTGCATAACACCAGATGTCGTGCTACCAAAGATTTTTTTGGCCAATGGGCTCCCGCTTCTCATGCCCATCACCACCAGGTCTGGCTGCCACTCCTTGGCGACCCGGCGGATGGTGTCGGTAGCTGATCCCATTTCCAGTCGAAAGGAGAGTTGTACTTCCTTCAAAAGCTCAGGTTCAAACTTCTCACACATTCGATCAAAAGCTTCCTGGGCAAACTGCTGAATGTCGTCCTCCAGCCCCTGCTGGATGGTCGTGATGAGGTAAGCTTCCGGCACTGCGGGGAGGTAGGCATGCAGGGCCACCACCTCGGCGTGGTTCGGTGCAGCGAGGCGCAAGGCATAAGCCAAGGCATTGGTTGCCGCAGGGGAAAAATCGATGGGAACTAAGATTTTGTTCATGGGGCGAATGTTGAGCGTGAAGGAAAGGTCGTTGGTGTAATGTAAATATTGGTCTTTTGATCGATAAATAACGGAAACTAAATCCCTTGAGCAGGATACACCGATGCTACAGAAAGAGCCAAGCACCTGATCGTCAATATGTTTTTTGAGTCCCTTTACACCCACCAAGCTGCTTTTAGCAACGATCACCACCGCGAAAACACATGTTGACAAAGAACACCCAACCATCCTGTTGCTGCTTGCGGCGAATCTCGCGCCATCAGCCAGCACCCCCTTCCAAAGACTTTTCACCACCCTAAGATTCTTACAAATCTCTGCTCCCAGCGATGAGTTGCCTCATCAAGAGAGGTGATTTTACAGGGAACATCTATCCAGAGAATCAATTGGTGGCTGCAACATGAATATGGCTGATCTACTAGATGGAGAAATACTACTGACACAAGTTGATTAAGACCATGCTCAAATCAACTCAGCTTGTATCTATTCAATGATATGGATGAAGGCGAAATGAATGAAAGCCCATCGATTGCACGATGACGTGGGGTTTTTGAAAGATCCAGTAAGTTTGCTGGTCTTCGTATGTTTGATAACATGCTGCTGATCTATTCAAACAAAATCTAAATATCTTCTCCGGCAGCAGGCTGCATCGTCAGGGGACACTCATTCTTGCTGATTCAGCTGAGCACGAAACACCGCACAGTCGATGACATTATCAGGATGATACTCCAAAAACCGCTCATCCAGCATCGCCCTCTCATTTTCACCCAAATCACTTGGTCCAGTTATAGCGAGTTCAAGCAGGGAAACCGTTGGTTATCAGCTTATAAGATGTACACCTCGAAGTAATCGGCCTCCTTGAAATCGCTTTCCAAAAATATTCTCAATCTTTGGGTTGAAGGGGGAATGTCGGATGTCGCATTTTTTCGTCCTGTTCAATCGATCGATCGTAGATCCAATCGCGAGACTATCAAACATGCCCGCCTCCAACCCCAAATGGTCCAGTGATTTGCTTTCGCACATCGTGTCCATTGCCGATTTCTATCCCAAAAAAATATTTATTTCTTTGGGATAGTTGGGGAATGACAGATAAATATTTTAGTTCAGGATTCGCAATTTTCCGAGGATCTCATTTTGCCTCATGGTCAGTCTGAGAATGAGCAGATCGTCAGAAACGAGCCCGGAATCTGCTACATTGAGCCACATCTTGTCCTTTGCCAGATCATAGAAGACTTCGCGGGTCAACTTTCCTTCTTCGGTGATTGTGGCCAAAGCGATGATGTCATCTCCGGACCCGGCGTTCCCAAAGCCTTTGGGCTTGTCACCCGGGCTGAGCGTCAGGTTTTTACTCCCTTCGTTATACAGAAGATGAATCCCTTCCTCCGAATGAAATACCAGTGCTGAAATATTGTCCGCACGGTATTCTTCCTGAGCCTTGGGAATACAACGAATCCACTGGACGGAACCGGACTGATCCAAACAGATAGAAACAATGTTTTTGCCTATGAACATATTCGAGACAATGTCACGACTCCGGTATTCAGTGGTGACGATGTAAGAGCCATTATTTGTTTGATAGATATCGAGAACCACTTGTTCAATCTTCGGCCACAACCCGCTTTTTCGTTCTTTTTTAGAAGCCATCAGGTCCAGCTGATCTTCCGGAATGTAGGCAACCAAGGGTGCCTCCATGACTCCAGGGGCGAAGAGAACCAGATCAAGCCCCTTATCATTCTCTTGAAAAGACAAATAATATGGCCGCTGATGCTGGTCTTCCTGGATGCGATACAGGGATTCTGTTTCTGGCAGGGCCGTCAACTGATGGGATTCACCCGTATGAATATTCTGGGAATAAACCCTGGATGGCTCTTCCACCCCATCTGACCCGACGGAATGCAGGATCCCGGAATTTGACAGATGGAATTGCCCCCTGAATTGTGTTTTGGTCAATTCTTCCTCCATCAATATCTCCCCCTCCATGTTCATCACAAACCAAATGGATTCCGGATTTCCAGATGCTTGGTCCCGGAAAGCTCTGACAACCATCATCTCGCCATTAGGAGAAAGACTCCAAACCACGGGGTACATGGATGGTTCGTGGCTGTTCCAGTCCACCTCCCCGACAATCTTGACTGATTGAAATGGCTGTATCGGCTTCAGCGTCTCCGTACTCAGGATCGATCTGCTGAATATCGCTTCCTGACGATTGTCATCGTAGTGGTAAGCAAACGCCACCAGAAATCCTTCCCCGACAGACACGGACATCACTCTCGAATACGGACCAGCATCGTCCTTATTCAGAGATTCGGTGGCTTCGGTCTGCAGCTTCCCATTTAGCCGCGCAACAGAATGATTATGCGGCCCTAATCCAGACGTCGTTTCATAAAATGCATAGATCTGTTCCCCAGCCCCCTGCAAGTAGGTGGTCGAATAACTGAAACCGCCTTTTTTCTGTTTGGGAAACCACTCCAACTCCAGGTTTTGCGCCGCGAGAAAAGACGAAGGCACCAAACAGTTGAGTACCAAAATAATGGGAATACAGGTTATTTTCATATCTTGAAGAATGTTTGCGTGAGCAAGAGATAAGTAGTAAGTCGAAATTATATAAACTTTTGCAGATCGTGAAATGAATGACAGTAATATCGTCCTTTCTGACTGTTAGCTGAGCTTGTCCCCATTCATTACACAGGAAATGGGGACCACCTCACTTTATACATCCCCGCGACAAGACCCAGGTGATCTAACCGTTTGCTTTCATGTGTGGTTTGACCATCTTTATCGTAAGCAACCATATGTTCGAGTTAGTTAATCGCTACAATACCACTTTACAGTTTTTTGCAACAGGAAAGTAGGTTGCTTGCAACTAGAGATATGTTTTTTGTACGGAAGTGTGGAGAGGCCCCCTCGAAACTGACATAAACGCACCACCGCAGCGCGGAGCGATGTGACCCGCAGTAGCCTCAGGCAGGCAGCCTGAACAGCAAACAAGCCCCCCCGCAGGGCGGGAGGGCTTGGATACAGATCAGGTCATTGGGTGCAGGGCCAGGCTACTCCTTGATCACCTTACTCACCGTCACCAAGCCCGCCTCATCTGCCACGCGCAGCAGGTACAGGCCATCGGGCAGGCCGCTCAGCGAGAGGCGTGCCTGCGATTGAGTAGCAGCCAACGTCTCGCTCAGCAGGACCCGACCACTCAGGTCGGTCAGTGTCAACACCTGGGCCGTCCCCAGCGCGGCGGGTACGGTCACCGTCAGCCACTCGCGGGCCGGGTTGGGATGCACTTTGTACCGTGTGTCTGTGCTGGTATGGATATTCACAAACCCGCAGGGACCGCCACTGATGATCTGAGCTTGGGTAGGATTCGAGGCGTTATCTGATACATTATAAGCTCCCGCCAGGCCTCCTCCGTCGAGCAGGGGATACAGCCCGCAGAAATCGCTTAGTACCGGATTGGAAACGATCTGCACACCTCTCTCCACCGAAGTGAGGCTGGACAGGCCATCGAGGGTGCTCAGCGAATCATTAAATCCGATAATCAAACCTCCCCACACCGAAGTGAGGCTAGAGAGGCCATCGAGGTTGCTCAGCGAAACATTGCCAACGATATACAAAGTTCCCCACACCAAAGTGAGGCTGGACAGGCCATCAAGGTTGCTCAGCGAAAAATTGTAATGAATCTCCACATCTCCCCCCACCGAAGTGAGGCTGGACAGGCCATCAAGGTTGCTCAGGAAATCATTGTACAGCATAAGCACACTTCCCCCCACCGAAGTGAGGCTGGACAGGCCATTGAGATTGCTCAGCGAAGAATTGCCATAGATAAACACATCTCCCCCCACCGAAGTGAGGCTGGACAGACCATTGAGGTTGCTCAGCAAAAAATTCTTATCAATAATCACATCTCCCCCCACCGAAGTGAGGCTGGACAGGCCATTGAGATTGCTCAGCGAAAGATTGTACTGCATCTCCACATCTCCCCCCACCGAAGTGAGGCTGGACAGGCCATCAAGGTTGCTCAGCGAATCATTGCCTTCTATAAGCACACTCCCCCCCACCGAAGTGAGGCTGGACAGGCCATCAAGGTTGCTCAGCGAATCATTGCCTTCTATAAGCACACTCCCCCCCACCGAAGTGAGGCTGGACAGGCCATTGAGGTTGGTGATGGTAGTATTGCTTATGTCAAGGTACCCAGTAACCTCGGTGTAGGAGAAGCTGTCCACTTGAACCTGATTAGCCAAGGTCAGGTCGCCGTTGAACACGTTTTGGGCGTCCAATGTCGCGGGCTTCAGCCAGAGCAAGCCCAGCAGCAGGTACAGGTAGGTGGCTCGGCCGGGGGGCCGTAGCCTGAAGGGCAAGCGATCAGGCATACGGGAACAAATACAGAAAAGCATAGATGGAATGGGTTAAATGGTGATGTTACAGATGGGAGTTGATGGGGGAATAGGCCAAGCAAGCCCTGAGCGTACTCACCCAATTATTAGGACAGCTCTATGAACAGGACAAAAAAAGCGTGGGTTAGTAAAAAGGTTGTGAATCGGCTTGACAAAAATAACACAATATACACCTTAACTAACCCAAGATAAAAGATAGTCAAGAAGCATTAGAAGCGCAACTTTCAAAGTATTTCCATGTTCATTTAAGCCGCCTCAAGTGCTTCAGTTCGATGATTCTTTGCTTGATTCAGGTCCGGACCGTCAACCTTACCGGGCTTGCTCTTGGGCTAAATGACTCAGCATCAGCGTCTTCGAATTACAAACGGCTTCAGCGCTTTTTTCGCCTGTTTGAATTTCATTATAATGGCTTGAGCAGCTCGAATGGCTTGATACACAGCACATCCATTACGTCATCCGCATTCGCAAGAATCAATACATCGGGGAGGGTCGACAACAGGTCCAGGCATGGCAATTATTCACTTCCGATCAATTTCGGGCCTTGCGAAAACCGCGATGGCTCGACGGATTGAGCGTTGATATTGGCGGAAAAAAGCTGCCAGATGGCGATTTTCTCATTCTGGTGAGCAATTTGCCCATCAAGCAGGGTCTCTTCCACTACGCTCAGCGATGGGAAATCGAGATCCTTTTTGGTGCCCTCAAAACACGAGGGTTTCGCTTTGAGGCCACACACATGACACTCCCGGAGAGGATCGAGAAGCTCACCGCAGTGCTGGCGACCGCAGTGGCATGGGCCGTGAAAGTAGGATCTTGGAAGACCCAGAAAGGGAGCAAGATCCCAGTGAAGAAACATGGCCGAAGAGCCATGAGTATGTTCAGAATTGGGCTGGATACCATCAGGCGGAATATCCTCAATATCAATCCGTTACATGAGCTAATTCATGTTTTGTCCTGTACATAGGAAATTATTTAATTTTTGTAGATCGTGAAATGATTGACAGATTAATTTGGGGCCAGACCACATGCGGCTCACCGAATTGTCTTCACCGATGAATCCCTTAGAATAAACAGGTTTAATATTTTTTTACCTTTGAACAGAACCTCATCTCACCCACAAAATTCGTGGTACATGAAGGCCGAAATGGGTGGCACAACTTGACCGGAGTAGAAAGAATCTAAACCGCAAACGAAAGTTAACATCATAGGCCAAAATTTGCTGGGCAACTAACCATAATGCATGAAGTACTTCCATATTCGGTTATTTTCAGGTAAAGATGCCGTTGTTCCTCAAATTGAGGAGGAGTCAAGAATTAATGAAAAAAATGGGAAAAAGCTGTTTCAACTCGCAAATCGTGCTAAGCCAACAGATTACGTCAGTTACTTTGAAGGCAGTACTCAGATTGTTAGTACGCGATACTTTGAGATTATTAAGTCTTATGGTTATCCACAGTCAAGTGAATTTTGGGAGTCAATTGAATTAGTTTCCAATAAGTATCAAATACAGGATTATATACTTCTTAACCCTCCAATAATCACACTTGATCAGGTAGATTTCTCAATGTCAAAATTGATTGCCATAGATATGCTAAGACGATTTCCCAATGAAGAATTATTCTTCTCCTCGAAAGAAGAATATCAATACTACATCAAGACTAAGGATAGAATGTCCAGGATAAGGATCAAGTCGATTAGGGTTTTGGGGAAATTGGATTCTCCTTGGGTGAAAACTCATATCAGTAATTCTTATAATTTTTTAACTGAAGAAATTGCCAGCCAAATTCAAAAACTAAAACTATCTGGGATCGATATTGATAAGAAAGTATTCGTTCAAGATGAATAATATAGGGTTTTGCTGAAAGCAATCTGAATTCTTTAGTGAGTGAAATTGAAGCATTGCTTGAATAGAAAGGGTTGGCGTAGGATTGATTCTTGGTTGTTGACGTTGGACCTATGCTATGTGTAGTCCGAATTTCGGGATTTTGTAAGGATATCCGAAACTGCGGAACTATACCATCCCATCTCTCCCTGTAAGCAAGCGCTTGACTTCCGCTTCAGTTAGCCCGGTGAGGCGACAGATATCTGAAATGGCCGTATCCTGCTCGGTCAGATAGCGCACGAAACTCCGTTGAGTCTCCTCTTTCTGCCGTCGTTCCTCTTCTTTTTGCCGTCGTTCCTCTTCTTCTCGCTGCATGGCGGCCACCTTTTCCCTGCGTTCTTCCTCCTTCTGCGCGCGTTCGCGATCGGCGAGTTGCCGCATGGCTTGGATTTCGGCTTCCTTTTTCTGGAACTCCTTGATTACTTCGTCTTCAAAGTCCATGTCGGCTTCCAGTTCGGGATTGGCCATGGCCTGCTGCAAGCGGCGTACCACAGGTTGATAAGCTGCGGGCACCGCGCCCTCTTCCAGGGTAAGAAAGTGATCCTTGGTATCAGTGATGGCCGACTGATCAAAGATGCTCAGCAGCCGCTCCAACTCGGTGCGGCGGCGCTTGGCACTGAGGTAGCTGGTCTGGATCACAACGGCATCATGGGTCAGCGCCTCAATGAAGGGGTGGCGTTCCATAAGCACCTCGCCCGTGGAGGCGTCGTAGGCTTCTCGCCGGACCCGCACTACCGACACGCCGTTATCGGAGTATGGCTCGCCCAGGATGTAGATGGGATACGGGGAAGGGGAGAAGCCTCCTCTGTTTGTTCCGATTGCGGATTGCGCTGTGATGAAGAAGGATGAGGGTGGAATGCACCTAATTGGTGGAAAAATTTGGCCCGTTTCACCACAATTCTCAGCGTTTTCATGTGGCCATCCGCTGATTTTACCTTTATGTTAACATCTTTTCGAGCTACGGTGATTTGTAGCGGCGTCATCGAAAGTGTCGGATCAATGGGTTGGGGCGACAATTCGATAATGTCCTTGTCTAGTGTGGCAGAGAGCAAGAGCCGCGCCACCCGTTCGTCGTCCAATAGGTAGCGAAAGACAACGTCATACAGGGGATTTGGGATTTGCACTGATGCAGCCATGTGGCAAAGATACGGATTTTTGACAGGCGCAGAGGCAGGGTCAAGCGCAAAATACCATTGGCTGATGGACGGTTTTTGACGAATCAACCGCTTGCCATTCCCTTGGTGGCTGACTCCTGGAATTCATCTTTTTCAAGTAGTCTAAACATAACCAAGCGCCTCAAAAAGCGCTTCGTAATAGACTCCCTACCTCAAAAATTTGCCTTTCAGCTCAAGGAATATTCCCCTATTTTTGAATTTCCCTCTGTCAATTGTTCTGTCATTGTCACCCAATAAGTCCGTTCTCTGATGAAAGCCATATGCCTTCTCCTGTTGGCTTGCTGCTGGACAGCATTTGCCGCCGCTCAACCCACTGTGCCGGGCTTCTCCCATTATCCCATCCAAGGCTTTGATGTCTTGGTGAGTGACAGCGCGCTGGCCCAGCAAGCGGTCAAGACCAATGAAGCGATCCTCTACCTCGACACCCTGCTCGGGCGTGTACTGCAACTCGGGTTGGCAGCGGACATCCTGGAAGCGCTACAGGAAGTACCCATTTTCATGGAATATGCCCTCACCAACGGCTCTGTGTGGTATCATCCCGACAAAGACTGGCTCTCGCAAAACGGATACAATCCCCTCAAGGCCAAGGCAGTAGAAATCGCGAACCTTAGCAACTTCATGGCATGGTCCCGCCAAAATCAGCCTTGGATCATGATGCACGAGCTTTCTCATGCTTTTCACGACCAGGTGTTGGGATTTACCTACCTCCCCATCCAGGCGGCGTACCAGCAAGCAATGAGCGCCGGAATTTACAATTCTGTGCCCTACAACCCTGGTTTTGGAAATCCTCCTTTCAACCAGCCAGCATACGCCAAGATCAATGAGCGGGAGTATTTTGCTGAAATTACCGAAGCTTATTTGGGCGAAAACGACTACTTCCCCTTTGACAGCATCGACTTGAAGGCACATGACCTCCCAGGATATGAGCTGGTGCGTTCTGTGTGGCGCTTTTCGGGCGCAAGCTCTCTGACTTCTGGAATAAATTCCCGTGATCATGTCGCGCTACATCCCAATCCCGGCGAAGACCTGATCGAGGTGAGAGAAGCCAAGGGGGTTCCCGTGGATGAATTGGTGTTCTACAACGTCACAGGCCAGCGAATCGCTTCTTGGGACCTCCATCTTGGCGGACCCGTTGTAGAAGTGCGGTCGTTGCCTAAGGGGGTGTATCTCTGGGAGGCGACGACGCGCGAAGGCAAAGTGAGCAGGGGAAAATGGATCAGACAATAAAGCAGCCGAAAAAATCGCCGTTATCGCCGTTAAAGAGGGCTTAGCATTCCCTCGGGATAGGCTACTTTGACCAAAAACAAGCCTTGCGGGTCAGCGGCAGGTCCTGCTGCGCTGCGGTCTTGGGCCTCAATTACTTGCTGAAAGTCTGCGACAGACCAGCGACCGCTTCCCACCCACAGAAGGGATCCCACGATGGCCCTGACCATGCCGCGCAGAAATCGGTCCGCCTCAATGTGAAAACAGAGCAACTCTTCGTGTTGCTCCCAGCGCGCTTCGTCGATGCGACAAAGATTGGTTTGGTTATCGGCATGGGCCTTACAAAAGGATCCAAAATCGTGGTGTTCTCGCAGCAAGTCCGAAGCGGCTTGCATCGCGGGAAGATCTAGCGACTTGCGCACCCACATGGCCTGGTGGCGGTAAAGGGGAGATTTTCGACGGACAATCTGGTAGGTGTAAGCCCTCGAAGTGGCACTGAATCGAGCATGAAAGCTGGGATCTTCGGCTTTCCAGAGGCTTTTGGCCGCGATGTCATAGGGCATCATGCCATTGAGGCTGTGCAGAAACTTGGGAGGCAGCGCAGCGTCCCAGTCAAAATGGGCGATCAACTGCCGGGCATGAACGCCAGTATCGGTGCGGCCTGCCCCAACCACAGGCACGGATTCGTTCAAGACAACCGCAAGCGCTTCTTCTACGCGCTGCTGCACAGACATGGCGTTGAGTTGCCGCTGCCAGCCAGCGTAAGCCGTCCCATCAAAGGAAAAATCGATTGCGTAGCGCATACTTCGAGGAAGACGCAGCCAGGAAAACGCTTTTTTATTTCCTGACTACGAAAAACACTGACAAGATACGGCACTTGATGGAGTAGCCCAAGTCCATAGCTGCATCCAGAAACGCAGGTAAGTTCTACCTTATGGCGGAGTGATTGTTTAGTGAAAAATTTTATTTCGGCCTGGTATTAGGACGGGCAAATGCAGTATCATGATCCAAATCGCCATATTACAACCAAATGGCGTTGGCACGTTGCCATCATACCGACACACGCCATTGAAGCATGACGATGATTCCTTCCCTGAAAATTGACGCAAAATAAGGCTCAAATCATCAGTCAACCCACGGTATCTCGTCGTCGAATTGACTGATGGAACCTAATTCATCCCAGCCTTCAGAGCCTTCCCAGTGAGGATCAGCGCCATAACTGGCCCAAATTTTTTGGTTAGCAAGATCCAAGTACAAATTAATGTCTCGGCTTTCATCTCTGAGATAAATCGCCACTGACGATTCATTGCGCCCCATCTCTCGAAATGAAAATGTGTGAGTGTCGTCTTGGTATTCCGACCAAGAGCCGTCGTCGGTATCGATGGCCAATTCCATAGAAGCGGAGTTGCTTTGGTATGCCACATAGTTAATGGCTTGGAAAGCAAGCCCTTCGTCGGAGGCACCAGCCTCACCGGCATCGAAGAAAGTGGGAGTACTTGATTCCTGGGGGGATTCGGAAGGACTATCATCAGCCCACCACACCAGCAAAATGATCAATAAAATCACGCCAGCGGCTCCAAAAGCGATCCCCTTGATAGACACAGGCTGGCTGCTCTTAGCGGGTGTAGCAGATGAAGAGGCGAAGGCAGGCGAAGCAAAGAACGCAGGACTGGGCTGAGGCTTAGTGGAAGTGGCCACCATGGAAGAAATCCGCTGAAGGGACTCCTGTGGCATCTCGTCCAGATACTCCATGAGGGTATTCGCTATTCTTTTTCGCTGCATTTCGAGGGTCTCGAAATCATGAGTAGCACTCCGATTGAGACGTGTGTATTCGGAAAAAGTCGAAGACAACATGATCATCTGATTGTATATCGGGGTTCCCTCTGACGCGTCCTCCATCAGCTCAATGGCTTCTTTGAGGCGATTTTGCTTGATTAGTTCAATGAGGTGGTTTTTTTCCATATTCGGTTTTATTTCTTTCTCAATGTATCAAAAAACTCTTGATTCCTAAGCACACTGCTAAAAATATTGTCTCCAAGTGCGGAGGCAATGACGGCGAGGGGCTCCATACACGCTGCCCTTCCACATGGGGATTGCCCACTGGGTGCTACATGCTGCATAAAATTTAGTTATTTTGAGGCCAAATCGGATCTCATGCTCAAAATTGATACGCATTCTCACATCATTCCTGAACGCCTTCCTCGGTTTGCCGAGAAATTTGGCTACGGAGACTTCATTTATCTGGATCATCACCGCCCCGGGTTTGCGAACATGATGAAGGGGGACGTGTTTTTTCGCGAGATCCAAGCCAACTGCTGGGATCCGAAGCTCCGCATCGAAGAATACAAAAGCTCCGGTACCCAAGTGCAGGTCGTGTGTACGATTCCGATCATGTTCAGCTACTGGGCCAAGGCTCAAGACACACTGGAGCTGTCTCGATTTCTAAATGATCACATTGCTACCCTTCAAGCAGAACACCCGCAGCACTATGTGTCACTTGGAACGGTGCCGATGCAAGATCCCCACCTGGCGGTAAAGGAGCTACAGCGAATCTCGGAGGAGTTGCATTTGCCCGGGATTCAGATCGGGTCCAACATCAACAATGTCAACCTGGGAGAACGGGAGTTTTACCCGATTTGGGATGCATGCGAGCAACTAGGCCTGGCTGTGTTGGTACACCCCTGGGACATGATGGGCAAGGGCAACATGGAAAAATATTGGCTTCCCTGGCTCGTGGGGATGCCTGCAGAGACTTCCCGGGCGGCTTGTTCGATGATTTTCGGGGGCGTATTTGAGAAATTTCCTCAACTCCGCGTGAATTTTGCCCACGCCAGTGGCTCTTTTCTCCCTACGATCGGACGGATCGAACATGGGTACAATTGCAGACCTGACTTGGTAGCCATCGACAACCCGCACAACCCCAAGTCATATTTGGGTAAATTTTGGGTGGATAGCATCACACATGATCCGCATTTGCTCCGCTATGTCATCAACCGCGTAGGCTCCAGCCGCGTGTGCATCGGCTCGGATTACCCTTTTCCACTCGGTGACTTGACCATTGGTGGCCTGGTGGACGAAATGGAATTGCCGCCGCAGGACCTTGAAAACATCTATTTTCGGTCAGCTTTGAGTTGGCTGGGCTTGCCTGAGGCTCGATTTGACTTGGCCGCTGCCGCGCAAAAGCGCAGACAACAGTATTCTTGAGTTG
>DAITMB010000046.1:0-35050 GCA_036835375.1 Bacteroidota bacterium | reverse complement strand
AGTTGGGAGTTGAGAGTTGGGAGTTGGGAGTTGGGAGTTGGGAGTTGGGAGTTGACTATTTTCTGCTAAATAGGATCCAGCAAAGCTTGTATTCGCAAGAATGAGGCAAGGGTCGAAAGGTATGGAATTATCCTTAGGATTGTGGTTGCATAGCCAGAGCACCCTTCTTGCCTTTGTAGCTATTCTATCTGAAGAGGGAGTCGTGTGGAGAAATGCTGCTGAATCTGCGAGATGAGCGGGAGAGTCGAATGAGATTATTTTTCTGTTTATCCCATAAACACCGGGACGGAAACGCGAGTTTTATTAATATTTGGGTCTAATTCACTAACTACTCACTATGGCGGATACAAAATTCGATGCGATCGTCGTGGGCTCAGGCATTAGCGGGGGCTGGGCTGCGAAGGAACTGTCAGAAAAGGGGCTGAAAGTCTTGATGTTGGAGCGAGGGAAAAACGTCGAACACGTGAAAGACTATCCCAACATGCTCAAAGGGCCCTGGGAATTCACCTATCGCGGCACCCGCTCCCGACAAATGATTGAGGACTATCCTGTCCTGAAGCGGGATTACCCGCTCAATGAGCGCAACTTAGACTGGTGGGCCAGTGATAAAGATTGCCCTTATACAGAGGTCAAGCGATTCGATTGGTTTCGTGGCTACCAAGTCGGTGGACGTTCGCTGCTGTGGGGACGCCAAAGCTACCGCTTGGCAGACATCGACTTCGAAGCCAATGTCAAAGACGGCATTGCAGTGGATTGGCCCATTCGCTACAAAGATATAGCCCCATGGTATGACTACGTCGAACGCTTTGTTGGCATCAGCGGCAACAAAGACGGCATTTCTCATTTGCCCGATGGCGAGTTTCTCCCTCCGATGGATCTTAACTGTGTCGAGAAGGATGTTGCCGAGCGCATCAAATCTCACTACAAAGGAAGTCGCCACCTCATCATTGGTCGGGTCGCCAACGTCACTTCCCCGATCGAAGGGCGCGCTCCCTGCCAGTTTCGTAACAAATGCTCCCTTGGCTGTCCATTTGGTGCCTACTTCAGCACCCAATCTTCGACGCTCCCAGCGGCCCTCAAGACGGGCAATCTCACCGTGAGGCCCTTCAGCATCGTGACCAAAGTTCTCTACGACAAAGACACTAAGCGTGCCACGGGCGTGGAAGTGCTGGATGCGGAGACTAATCAGACCTACGAATACCAATCTAAGATTGTCTTTCTCAATGCTTCTACCATTAATTCGGCATGGATTCTCATGAACTCTGCGACAGATGTATGGCCCGAAGGACTGGGCAGCAGCAGCGGAGAGTTGGGCCACAACCTCATGGACCATCACTTGGGAGTCAGAGCCGGTGGCACGTTCGATGGATATGAGGACAAATATTACTACGGTCGCCGTCCAAACGGTTTCTATATTCCCCGATTCCGCAATCTAGGAAGAGAAAAACGCGAATATATTCGGGGATTTGGATATCAGGGGGCTGCCAGCAGACAAGGCTGGAACCAAGAAGTCGCCGAATATTCCATTGGCGCTGAATTCAAAGAAGCCATCACTGAACCGGGACCTTGGACTATCGGCATGGGGGGATTTGGGGAGATCTTGCCTTACCACGAAAACAAAGTTACCCTCGACAAGACCAGAACTGACAAATGGGGACTACCAGTGGTTGCCATCGACTGCGAACTCAAAGAAAATGAGCTCAACATGCGCAAGGACATGCTTCAAGATGCCATCGAAATCCTGGAAGCTGCTGGTGTCAAAAATGTTAGAGGCAACGACGGGGACGGCACGCCCGGAAGGGGCATTCACGAGATGGGCACAGCCCGCATGGGACGCGATCCAAAGACTTCGGTCCTTAACAAGTGGAACCAAATCTGGGATGCGCCCAATGTGTTTGTGACCGACGGTTCCTTTATGACCTCTGCTGCATGTCAGAATCCATCGCTCACCTACATGGCCATGACGGCCAGAGCAGTGAATTACGCGGTAGAAGAGCTCAAGAAAAGGAACCTATAATTTTCCACCCACCACATGCTACCCGATGGACATCCCCTTTCTTATCAAGGGCCAGCGAGTAGCCATTTCCACAAGCTTATGAACAGAAGAGATGCATTAGCCAGGGTCTCCCTGATATTGGGTGGCACGATTGTCGGAGCGGAGTTTTTCCTTCAAGGCTGCGAACCAGCCCCACTGAAGCTATCGACCATTGAGTTTTCCGCCAACAATCTCACATTTTTGGATGAGGTAGGCGAGACCATTTTGCCTGCTACGGCCTCCTCACCAGGAGCAAAGGCAGCCAAGATCGGTGAATTCATGAAGACCATCGTGACCGATTGCTATGAAGAAAAGGAACAGAAAGTATTTCTCGAAGGTGTGGGCAAGCTCAACGAGGCAGCCCTAGCGACCTATCAGAAAGACTTCCTCTCTCTCGACGACCCTACCAAAAAGAAATTCCTCATTGACATAGATGCCGAGGCCAAAGCCTTTGACAAGGATCGCGAGTCAGGTGCACCCGTCCACTATTTCAGCATGATGAAGCAGCTCACTCTTTGGGGATTTTTCACCTCCGAAGTTGGGGCAACCAAAGCCCTCCGCTTTGTCGAAACACCGGGGCGCTACGACGGCTGCATTCCCTACAACAAAGGGGAGAAAGCTTGGGCCTTGTGATCGACCATCTAAGTTTCTTTTGAATTTTAATGAAGCATCGCGCTCACGGAATCTTTCCGAAGTGCGATGCTTTTCTTTGGGGGAGTGTCTCATCAGTAGTCATTCTCCTTCACTTCCAGATTTTTTCTCTGGCTGGACCCATACTTTCCTGATACCAAATTGCAACACAAAAGCGAGCCAAGCCATTAATGTCGCCGCTGCACCGAGCCAAAGGGGCGAAGACACAGAAAAATTCAACGCGACGCCCCCAATGAGCGGCGGCACAATCTGGGCCAACGCCTGAACAGATTGCTGCATCCCCAGTGTCTCTCCTTGCAAATGCGCAGGAGCCATGTTGGACACCATCGCTGAAATATTGGGGTTGGCCAGTCCTTGATTGATCGCCACCAAAGGCATCAACAAATACAAGCCCAGTGTCTTGTCAGGAATCAGCAAAATCAAAAAAGCGCCTGACAGCAGGAACAAAGATACTCGGATGATATGTGCGGGAGCTACACGACCCGATAAGTATCGTACTAAGACACCCTGTGTGAAAGCAATCACAAAGCCGATATACCCGAATAAATAGCCTATGTCGTCTTGTTTGAAAGAGAATTTTCGAATGAGATATACCTGGATGAACTGAGTAAAAAAGGTGAATCCAAAGATGAAAAAAAATACCACCACAAAAATGGCTCGAAGCTGCGGATTCCCAAATGCTTTGCGAAGGCTCACAATTCCAGAGAAGACGGCGATTTTCGCATCGGGATTGAGACGTTTGTTCGTCTCAGGAAAACGGGCATACACCATCCCCAGATTGACCAGCACCAGCAAGGCCGACGTCAAAAAGGGCGTTACAAAGCTGAACCACGGCACAAGTTCGTGATTCGAAAGCACGCCTCCCATCACCGGACCAATGATGAACCCCAAGCCGAAAGCGACCCCCACTAGACCAAAGTTTTTAGCCTTGTCCGCAGGCTGGCTAATGTCTGCGATGGCAGAGTAGATCACAGATAGATTCCCTGCGGCGAGCCCCTGGACGGCCCTACCAATGAGTAACAGCCATAGATTACTCGTCGAAATGGCCAAAGCCAAAAGCAAGTAGCCAGCCAGTGTGCCGAGGAGGGTGAGAAACAATACTTTTTTGCGGCCTATCCTGTCCGAAAGCGCACCTAGTACTGGTGCTCCAAAAAATTGGCAGATAGAAAAAATCCCAATCACCAGCCCATAGGTGAGGTTTCTTGTGGCGTCCCCCACCTCTTCGCCCAAGATGTCGAAACCATCGATGAGCAATGGAGCCAAGATGGGGATGATCAGGGTGAGTCCAAGCAAATCAAGAAAGACCGTGAGGAAAATCGTGGGCATGGATCGTGTGGCGGAGCCGGGTGCTGATGTCATAGTTGGGTACCGTCGGAGCTTTCTCCCAGCCAAAGGTAGGATTTGATCAGGACTGGAATTTCAATTTTTCAATGTCGCGGGTCTAGGCCAGAAATTTCTTCAAATGCCATCGCCTCAAGCAGGCACGGGTGGATGTTCTTGTAGAAAACTGAGGATTTCGCCCGGCTCATCACTCACGAACAGAGACCTGGCGTAAGGGCGGCCTTTGGAAAGGGTTTGAAGCAGCGAATAAATGCCCGTGTCTTCTTGATAGCGCTTTTTACCCAAAAACACCATTGGGCTGAGGTAGCCATACGTGCCATAATGATTCTGGGCAGCGTCTTGAAAAATTTCCTGTGTCGTGCCCGCACTTCCCGGAGCGAACACAACCCCAAATAGCGAGATCGCCAACAGGGTGTCTTCGCGAAGGCTGTTGGAAAAATACTTCGCAATGTGGGTAGCAAACACGTTGCTCGGCTCATGGCCATAGAACCAGGTAGGAATCGCTAAGCTTGACTCGCCTGATGGAAATTCTGTTAACACGTTTTCCGCCAGCGATTGAAATGCTGGATGGGTATAGCTCGGCGCAGGTGCCAACATCTCGATGGCTCGCCGAAGCTCTTCCGCACTTCTACCTCCAAAGTAAGCACCCAGATTGGCAGCTTCCATGATCCCGGGACCTCCGCCAGACACCACCAAATATCCCGCTTGACTTAGCAGGCGAGCCGTCTCTGCTGTGCGTGCATAAAACTCATCAGTGCGCAGGGTGCTGTGTCCTCCCATCATGCCTACTCCTCGGAGTGCTGTCATGCCGCAATGATCAAACCGCAACAATCGGCGCAGCCCGTCATCCATCGAGTGGTCGTGCACCCGCTGGTACAGTGCCTCCTGTAATCCTGGATTGAATCGGCTACGCGAAAAATGTTCGTAAATCTCCAGATCTGCCGTTTTTCCAGATCCAGTGCGAGCAGGTGCCATCAGCTCTTGCCAAGTATAGAGCCTCGAACGAAATGGGTGATAGGGAAGATCGCTGCGGATTGGAAAGATAAGGACGCCCTTGCTGCGAAGAAAACCCTCCACGGAATCTGGAATGTGACATCCCATCAACGTAAGCGAAGGCCCTATCCCTTTCTGCCAATCTCCTTCAAGATCCGAAAGATCTACCCCCTGAATGGTGCACTCTCGCAGATCACCATGTTCCTGAACATGAAGCGCAACTTCTTCAGCGCTTCGTAGAATCGTTTCGTGTTGTTCGTTCAGCTTCATATTTTCTTCAGTATGCGAACTGAGCAAATTAAAGATGTTGTTAATAAATTGAAAATCAATCGATTAACAATCCTATCAAGTGAATTGATTGAGGCAGATCCAGAGTCGAATCGCTTCCTCTTGAGGGTCTTTTTTTAAAATCCGAACCAATGTTCCGTCTCTTTTCGGGGCAAATCAGGACGAAAATGCGGGATTCTCCCGCTATTCACAAGGATTTCATAGAGGTGGTACTCGAAAGTTACCTCAAATGACAACTTTCTCCCCTTACAAGTCTCCAGCGATTTCTGTGAGCTAGCTTCAAATCCTTGATCCAGCTTCAAATTGTTTGAAAAAATGGGTTACTTCGCGCTAAAATAACAACAAGCGTGCTTACCCTTCTGACGATATCGCTACTGAGGTGACTTTTGCTATATAATCGATCATCCACAAAGGAAAATCTCTCGTTCATCTAACCAGACTCACTTCTTCTCTCCCCTGCTTAGCTTACGCCCTATGAACACTTCCTTTTTGCTAGACGCTGACGACCTCAAAGGAATGCAACGCTTCCTCAAGGAACGCCGATGGATCGGGCCCGATGAAGAGCTAATCACTGCGCGCAAGCCCGGAGAGGGCAACATGAACTACACCCTCCGCGTCCGAACCAATTTCCGCACCTTCATTCTCAAACAATCACGCCCATTTGTAGAAAAATATCCCTCGATAGCAGCGCCCAAAGTGCGTGCCGTGACCGAAGGAAGATTCTACGAGTTGATCCAAACTGTGTCCACGCTTCGAGACATGACACCAGAAGTATCCTTCATCGACGAGGAACATTCAGTTCTTATGCTGGAAGACTTAGGCGAATCCAGCGACTTCAGCTACCTCTATCTTTCTGGAGAGAGCTTTGCGGATGGGGACATTCAGGGTATCATGGAGTTCTTGTCGGTGCTTCACCACGAATTGAGCCCCACAGACGCGAGGCACGACTTTTCCAACCGGTCCATGCGCACCCTGAATGGCGAACACATTTTTCAATATCCTTTTTTGTTGGACAATGGATATGATCTGGACCTTGTCACGCCCGGTCTGCAATCGGTATCCATGACCTACAAAACAGATGCTACACTTAAAAAGGCGATCCTAGCTTTGGAGGAGGCATATCAAGCGGATGGCTCGCACCTGCTACACGGGGACTATTATCCTGGAAGCTGGCTCAGGACCTATCATGGAGTCAAAATCATCGACCCGGAATTTTGCTTTTTCGGAGCGGCGGAATTTGATCTGGGGGTCACCATTGCCCATAGTTATCTCGCTGATCTTCCAGAAAGCGATCGGATCACCATGCTGAATCACTATTCGCGTCCCCATCCCTTCTCGGAAGAGCTCATGCAACGGTTTGCGGGCATTGAGATCCTTCGTCGCCTCATTGGTCTCGCGCAGCTTCCCCTCAGCCTTGACTTGGCCCAGAAGGAACACCTGCTCAAAGAAGCTGCCATCATGGTCCAAAGTTGATTGAACCTTAAAAAGACTTCCCATCCAACCTGGCTGTGCAAAAGCTGGGCAAGTCAGGTGACAGCGTGCCACCAAAAAGGTCCAATCATCACAGCGATAGATATTGTAGTCCTTCTTGACTAGTTTTGCGGCCATGCGACTATTTTTCCTCCCACCGCTTGCAGGGCTGTTGTTGTGTGCTACTTCCCTCTGGTCCCAGTCACCAGCTCCTGAGTTCCGTGGCATGTGGATCGCCACAGTCAAAAATATTGATTGGCCCTCGCGTGCTGGACTGCCCGTAGAGACCCAGCAGCGCGAGCTGATAGAAATTCTGGATCGCCTTCAGGCACATCACTTCAATGCGGTGGTGCTGCAGGTGAGACCAGCGGGCGATGCATTTTACGATTCGCCATTTGAGCCTTGGTCGGAGTGGCTCAGCGGAGAACAAGGCAAGGCACCCAGTCCATATTATGACCCTTTGCAATTCGCGATCAGCGAATGTCATCGCCGAAATATGGAGCTACATGCTTGGATCAACCCTTTTCGGGCGGTGACCGACGACGATCCCCTCAAGCAGCTCGCTCCGAACCATGTGGCTCGCACGCATCCAGAATGGACAGTTCGATACGGAAATAACCGCTACATTGATCCGGGAATTCCTATGGCGAGAGACTACCTCATCTCCATTGTCATGGACGTAGTGCAGCGTTATGACATTGATGCGATTCACTTCGACGACTACTTTTATCCCTATCAAATCGCCGGGGAGGAATTTCCAGACAGCTTGAGCTTTCGTCTATACCGTGCCCGGTTTACCGATCTAATTGCGTGGCGCCGCAATAACGTAGATGAGTTTATTCACCAACTTCATGACACCCTTGTAGCCGTCAAGGCGGAGGTAGAATTTGGGATCAGCCCATTTGGCGTGTGGCGAAACAATGCAGAGGACCCGCTAGGTTCAGCGACCCGAGCAGGCATCACTAGCTACGACGGTCTCCATGCAGATGTGCGAACTTGGCTTCAGCGAGGTTGGATTGACTACGTAGCTCCACAACTCTACTTTTCGATAGGGTTTGCTCCTGCGGATTTTACAATCCTGCTGGACTGGTGGGAGCGCAACAGCTTTGGAAAGCATCTCTACATCGGGCATTCAGTGTATAAAATCAACAATAACGCCGATCAAAACTGGGCTGATCCGCGCGAGCTGCCCAGACAAATCGCGGCGGTGCGACGCAACCCGGCAGCCAATGGTAGTATTCACTTCAGCGCGAATTGGCTGAAAAAGAACCCCCTTGGATTTGCCGATTCTCTTCAAAACAGGCTTTATGCTGCCTACGCTTTTCCGCCCAGCATGCCTTGGCTGGATAATGTAGCTCCCTTACCCCCTGCCCAGGTGTCCATCTCCGCCACGAAAGCTGGCATGGAACTACTCTGGATAGATCCACGCAATCCTGATGCAGCGTATTACTGCGTGTATCGTTCCGAAGGGAAAGAGCTTCCTAATGCTTCTCAGCAATATCTCCGAGAAATTTTGCGCGAGAGAGGGCAGTATAGTTTGGACGAGGAGGTAAAATTTGGCAAAAAATACCATTACCTTGTCACTGCGCGTGATCGCCAACACAACGAAAGCGAGCCTATCCTGGTGAGCAAGCGCTACTGGAGAGGACTTTTTCGCAAGTAGGCGCTTCTTTGACTGAATGTTTGGACAAATACTAAGCGCGGTGTGTGAACAATGTTGAGATACCGATCTATGCAGCGAAGTGATGCTGAAAAAAAATCTTGAGTGGCTTAATACGAAGCAAGCCACGAATGCAGAGACCTGTCTTTTTGGGGTGATCGTGGCCCTGTATGTGGCGCTAGTATGGGCGGTGCCATATTTTCCCACGTTGGATGGACCAGCACACGTGTACAATAGCAAGCTGCTGGCCGAGGTGTTGCGGGGTCCGGAAGGAATGTTTTCCGAGATCTTCACCCTCCAGTTTCGCACGCTCACCAACTGGGCCGATCACCTGATTCTCCTAGGCCTGCTCCAGATTTTTTCTGCAGATACTGCTCACAAATTTCTGCTGAGCTTGCTGGTTCTCTCTTTTTCATGGGGGTTTCGCAGGCTGATGCTACTCCCGGAATCTTCCTCCAGAGCTTGGAGCTACGCGGCCTTTCCTTTACTAATGGGATTCCCGTTTTTCATGGGATTTTACAATTTCATGATTGGCGTGGTTCTATTGCTTCTCATATTGAGTCGAAAAAATAGCCGACATGTGTTCACCACCCCAGAACATCATTCAGCAAAAAGTCCACGCTTGGATAGCTGGCTATTGATTGGTATGACATGCCTTTCCGTCATTCACCTCTTCGTGTTTGCTACAGGTGTACTTTGCTTGCTGACTTTCAGCCTCTACCGCCAGCTACAAGCGCCAAAACAACTTTCACACTGGCTGAAAAGCCTTTGGCTGGATTTGCTTCCGCTCGTGCCTGGCATGGCCATTTTGTTGATTTACCTGCTATCCTCACAGCCATCGGTGCAATCGATTCCGTTCACTCCTTTGGCAGAAAAGCTACAATTGCTGCTGCAAGGGCAGGTGGTTAAAGGGATTGATGCAGGTAAAGAAGGGATTTTTGCGCGCTGGACTTTGATTGCCTTCTTCATACAAATGCTGGCATCGCTGGCATTCGCTGTACGAAATCGTGGATTTAAGCGCTCCTCCGCAAGCAAATATCCTTGGGTCGGAATCTCGGTGGGATTCATTATTCTCTTTTTTATCACTCCTGACCAAGTGGGATTGGGAAGCTTTTTGCCGTATCGCTTTGGGTATTGGATCATGATTTCTGCTGCACTGGCCTTGGGTAGTTTACCGAGTTGGCGCTTTGCGCGAATCATGTGTGGAGCCATTCTGCTGTATGCCAGCCTATCGTTTGCGATTTTTTATTGGTCCACTCACCCTCAAAATGGAAACCTGGCGAGAGAGATAACGGATGCCAGTACTTATCTAAAGGATGGTGACGTGGTGCTGCCGCTGCATCGGCACAATCGATGGATCACGGATCATTTTTCGCATTATCTCGGATACAAACGAAGGCTGTTGATCCTCGAAAATTATGAGGCCAGTTCGGGCGTGTTTCCACTCCAATTGAAACAAAACCTGCCGTTTTTTATGCTCGGCGAGCGTGGGATTCAAGAAATTCCTTGCGTGCAACTACCCTTTCAGGGACTTGCCAACGGTTCTAGGCGGGAAGTCGATGCAGTGTTTATCCTACAAGGGAAAAATGGAGATTCTCCATGCCTGGATGGAGCTGAGCTCCAAGCCGTCGGCTTCGTGCAAGTGTATGCGGGTCCGTCCGGGGAAGTGTTTTTGTGGAAAAAGGGGGAATGAGGGATGTATTCCCGAAAGATAAACATCTCGGCAACAGATGCCATCAACCTGGATCAGGCGATGGGGTTGAGCTGTATGGAGAATATGATGTATTCCTCGGCATTTCGACCATGAAAAAACTTGTCCAACACCTCGTACATCGTTCTGGCACGAAAGTATGACACCTGAAGTTCCGACTTTCCTTTTTGCGCCCATTGGACAGTAAAGGATTGCTTTTTCGCATGCTTTTTCTCTACATACTCGATCATTTGCTGGAGTGCTTCCAGCTTGTCGGTTCCTTCGGTGGTGTGAAAAAGGAAAGTCTCGTCGTGACGAGGGTTGATGGTGATGAGGTTGAGCTGTACGAGTCCGTCTTCCTGGGTATAATCAAATACCACATGATCCAAAGTTAGCTCTAGGGCTTTGCTGATTTCCCGTTGGATGCGGGCGATTTCAATGTTTCGATCCATGTATCTCTCTATCCATATAGGGAGGACGAAGTTGCGGCAAAAATTCGTGGAAGACAACAGGTCTTTCACATGGCTAGAGACTTTCGCTACTCCTGCTTCGTCAGCCCAGGTAAGACTCAATCGCCCAGCAAGCATGCTGAAATCTGGATTCACCTTCGCCTTTGATTACTGCAAAGGTCGCCTGCGCCATTTCCAACTCTTGCTCATATTTGCCAAAAAGCGTTTCACGACGCGCGGGGTCTTCTCGAAGGGGATCTTCTTCCCATGGCAAATCAGGGTAAAGCAGCAAATGAATGCCATAGTCTTCTGGCTTCCAAAGTCGGAGCAGTTCTGGATCCACCCGACCAAATTTATCCATTGCCCATATCTTGATCACGAGGAGGTTCGTGTCACAAAAAAGCCGTTCTTCTGCCGCGCGTGCAGCTCGCGCTTCCTGAAGAAGTTGTCCTTGGGCAATTGGCAGCAAATCAGCTTCGGCATAGGCTCGATCAAGCGACTGCAAGTATTCACGAGCATACTCTCTCACCCACGGTTCGGCATAATAATCTGCAAGCTCGCGAGCGAGGGTCGTTTTTCCGGTGGACTCAGGCCCTACAATGGCGATTTTTTGCATAGAGGAAGTGAGGAGGGTGGAGGTGCAGAGAGGAGGCTGTTAGTTCGCCACTGCCCTGCTGCGCAGTTTTTTGTCCCAGCTGAGATAACCTGCAATAGCGATTCCCAGAAAAATAAGGTATTGAAAACTTGTGAGCCCCAAGCCTTTATAGAGGTAGAGGGGAATGGAAATCGCATCGGCGACGATCCAGTAGATCCAGTTCTCGATGGCTTTGCGTGCCATGAACCACATTCCTACGAAAAAAAGCGCGGTAGTGATCGAATCCACCAGAGGAACGGTGCTACTGGTGTGGTTTGCCAGGACATAATACGTGAGCCCCCAAGCTGCGACCAGAATGAGCAACCCAATCCCATTTTCGCGCAGACTCGCCCGCACGATCGGCGGAGCCTTGCCATCCCGCGGCTTCAGCCAAAAGTACCACCCGTAGAGGCTCATGACAAAGTAGTAGCCGTTGATGGCCATGTCTCCGAAAAGCCCAGCATGGTAGAGTAGATACACGTAGATCGCCGTGGATATGATGCCGGTGGGATAGACCCAGATGTGCTCTCTTTTGGCAAAATACACGCTCAGCAATCCAAAGGTGACCCCAATGATTTCAAGCACAATGTCCTTCCATGGGTATCCAGCGTAAGGACTGAAAACGTAGTCGAGCAGTGATTGAAATAAACTGGAATCGGTCATATTTTCCCTTTCCTGCGAATTCCCCATATCAGCAACCAAGCCCAAGCCACTATGAGCACCGTGCCGCCGATGGGCGTGACAATACCCACTTTGATCGGGCTGAGGACGAGCAGATAGATCGACCCTGAAAACATGAGGATTCCTACAATGGTTATATTTGTCACCCAAAAAAGAGAACGGTCGTTCACGGCTCGCTCTTGCATGGTCCCTAATAAAATCAGGAGCAACGCATGATACATTTGAAACCTTACTGCTGTCTCAAACGAATTCAAGGAAGCTGGTTCCAATACTTTCTCCAATGCATGTGCTCCAAGTGCCCCTGCTATGACGCCGGCCAATCCTAAAAAAGCGCCTGCGGTGTAGGCGAGTCTAATTCCTTGCATGATAAAAATGATTCTTTTTTCTGGGTAGTTTCCCCACGTAATTTCTCATAAACCGCTTCCCCATTCTCCAGAAATCGAAGTTAGCCTTCTGTTCTTGATTTCCAACTGGTCTAATTAATCGACATCTTTGGAAGTCATCTTGTATTACAACCATTCTCTTTGACCACCTGCTTTTTTTAACTAATCCTTTTTCTCCGCGCTGATTTTTTTTACCATTTTTTCGCTTCAATTTATTTCGCCACCGTCTCTTCGATACGAACCGCCCACTCCAATGAAAATCGAATATAATTCTCCCGTCATTCTCACCTTCGCGTTGATTGCCACGCTGATTCTGGTTGTAGAAATGATTTTTGGCAACCTGCCCGAAATCACCTTCATCATGCCCTACTTCACGGTATTTCCGGTGGTGGACTTTGCTAATCCTATCTGGTACTTTCGTCTGTTCTCCCATGTGTTAGGCCACGGTGGATGGGAGCATTTGGTGGGCAATTTCACGATCATCTTGCTGGTGGGGCCGATTTTGGAAGAAAAATATGGCTCCAAGGACTTGTTTCTCATGATCCTCGTCACAGCTTTGGTTGTGGGCGTACTGCAAATCATCTTTTTCAATCAAGCACTGCTTGGCGCAAGTGGTGTGGCGTTTATGCTCATTCTGTTGGCCTCATACACCCGTACTCGGTCTGGTGGCATTCCACTCACTTTTATTCTGATCGTGCTGCTGTTTCTTGGCAAAGAATTCTTTCATTTATTCAAAGAAGATCAGGTCTCCCAATTTGCTCATATCATCGGAGGGATCCTGGGTGGTGTGTTTGGATTCTTCTGGGAAGGAGGAGCCAAAGGCATGAAAAAATCAGAGAATAAAAGAGCCAAGACGAAGGAGACACAGTTGTTTTAAGTCATGTTCTTCAAAAGGCAATTGTGTTAATCGTATGTACGCTGATACCAACTCCTCACTTCCTACGTCTAACAAAAGCCGCTGACATGAAAGAAAAACTCGCGCAACTGGGCTTGATCCTGCCTCCGGCCCCGCCCAAGGGCGGCATCTATCATCCTGTGGTGCTCCTGGACAAATTGCTCTATGTTTCTGGTCAAGTGCCCGTCAACCCTGATGGCACCTTTATCAAAGGGCAAGTGGGCCATGACTTGAGCGTGGAAGAAGGCGTGTACGCTGCTAGGCAAGTCGGTCTCACGATGCTTTCTACCATTGAGATGCATTTTGGTGACCTCGACCGAATCGTCCGGTTGGTCAAGACTTTGGGAATGGTCAATTGCCTGCCGGGATTTACGCAACAACCCATGGTGATCAACGGGTTTTCGCAATTGATGGTAGATCTGCTGGGAGAAGCCAATGGAAAAGGCGCCAGAAGCGCAGTAGGCATGATCCTTCCCCACAACGTAGCCGTGGAAATCGAGGCGATTTTTGAAATTCGCTCGTGATCTTGAGCCACGATTGCCTCTGCAAAAGTCCACTGGAACAAAATTCTATCCACCGAGCGACCCGCTGCTGTCGCCGACGTACTGCTTTCTTCGAATGACCACTTGCTCATGATGGACTATACTTTGGCTGATGCGTCTGGTGTCATTTCGCCAGCCCTGCTGCTTTATCCCGAAGCTGTAAAGCGCAACCTGACTCGCATGATCCATTTGGCGGGCGATGCCGCTCGACTTCGACCGCATGTCAAGACACATAAGCTCCCGCAAGTAGTGAAGTGGCAGCAGCAGGCTGGCATTCAACACTTCAAGTGTTCGACCTTGGCGGAGCTGGACATGCTCATCGAATGTGGAGCGACAGATATTCTCCTGGCCTATCCTCTCCTCGGCCCTTCGTTGGCGGCCTTTACCCGTAGAGTTTTGTCTCACCCAGAATGCTATCTATCGTTTTTGGTGGACAGCATGGAAGGATTGCAAGAGGTGAAGCAGGTTGCCCAAGGAGCCAACTGCCTCCTCCACGTGTGGATCGACCTCAACGTGGGCATGAATCGAACTGGCATCACGCCGGGAGGAAAAGCCTTTCAACTCGCTGAGAAAATTTGGCGATCTCCGTTGGTCCACCTCGCTGGCCTCCACGTATATGACGGGCACATTCGCACCCGAGACCTCCCACAGCGAACCCTTGAGGTCGAAGCTGCCTTTGCAGAGGTAAAGACGTTTCACCAAAGGCTGTTAGATGCAGATATTCCCGTTTCCGACCTTGTTTGCGGTGGCACGCCCTCCTTTCCTATTCATGCACAGCACCCCGACCGCTCTTTGAGTCCTGGCACGGTGCTCATTTGGGATGCTGGCTATAGCGGACAATTTCCTGATTTGCCCTTCGAACCAGCAGCCACTGTGTTTACCCGCGTCATCTCAAAGCCGTCTTCCACCAAAATTTGTCTGGACCTCGGCCACAAGGCCATTGCCGCAGAGATGCCGCATCCTCGTGCCAGAATCGTGGGTCTTGAAGGATATGAAACTGGTTCACACAGCGAAGAGCACCTTACGATTGAGGTCGCTGATGCAGCTCTTTATCGCATTGGACAGGGCATGTATGCCATTCCTATGCACATATGCCCGACTATGGCCCTACATGAGGAAGTATGTGTGGTGGAAGAACGAGCTGTGGTGGACCATTGGAAAATTGTCGCTCGTAAGCGTCTGTATTATTAAACACCCCGGTAAGTCCGGAGCGCTTACTTCCCTCTTCCCTCAATGATCACAATCAGGGTGTAAGCGAGGATTTTGAGGTCCAGCGCAAGAGAAATATTTTCCATGTAGAGAATATCAAACTTCAATCTCTCGACCATCTGCGGCACGTCAGAAGCATATCCGTATTTGACCTGCCCCCAGGAAGTGATGCCCGGCCGCACCTTGTGCAAGTGGCGATAGTGTGGCGCGACTCTGACAATTTGATCAATAAAATGCTGCCGCTCAGGCCGTGGACCCACGATGCTCATATCGCCAACAAACACATTCCAAAATTGGGGAATTTCGTCTAGCCTCGTTTTGCGCAGCCATCGGCCTACTTTTGTCACTCTCGGATCGTCGTCGCTGGACAAAGCAGGTCCCATCGCTTCGGCATTGATGTACATGGAGCGAAATTTGATGATGGTAAATGGTAAACCATTTTTGCCAATTCGCTCCTGCAAGAAGAACACGGGGCCTTCGGAATCCATCCGCACGGCAATTCCAATCACCAGAAAGAGCGGCCACAGCAAAAGCAGCGCACAGGCAGAAGCCACAACATCGAACAAGCGCTTTCCGGCCCGCTCCCAAGAACGGAGCACGTGAGGAAAAATCTCGATCAACGGCGCTCCCAAAATGTGACTTACCTTCACACTACCAGTGATATAGTCATAGACGCCCGGCACGACTTTGATCAGGGCCGGGGTTTGCTCACAGATATCGATCACCTCCCCTACCCGCTTGATTTCATCTGGCTCAAGCGCGATGATCACCTCCTCAATCCCCCTGGTCTTGATGACTTCTTGCAATCGATCTACGTCCCCGAAGTGCTTGATCACGCCATGAAGAGGGCTTTCCCGGGTATCTTCCAATGAAATGAATCCTTTGAAATCATATCCCAATGACCTTCTCATGTTTTGCAACTCCTGATAAATGGTCCATGCCTGAGTCTGCGACCCGACCAAAAGAGTAGGAAAACCCATTTTTCGCGCCCGGATTTTGATATTGGTTCGGGTTGTGATCGTGAGGTGCACCACCATCACCGCACCGAATTGCAGACAAAAATACGTACTGAGCAAGATCCGCTGTATTGAGCTATCTTTTTCCTCTGGCAAGGGATCATCCAAAAAAATAAGAAAGAAAATGATCAACACTCCCGCTAAGGTGGTGCGAAACAATTGCGACACCTCCTGAACTCTTGATCGGCGAAAAGGCTGCACGTAGAGTCCTGCAATGCCATACAAAAACATCCAATACCCTGTGATGACGCCTGCATTGATGTACTGCTGGGGAAAGTCGAGGTATCCATGCCCTTCCAAGGTCTCTCGGCGAAACACCACGAAGATCAGCCACACAACATAGGTCACCAATGTATCCAACCCCAAATAGACCAAGCGCTGTAGCCAACGCCTGTTAATTGGTAATAGCTGAACTATAATGGTGGTAGGGGCAAATTTTCTGCTGCCCGAGAGGACCTCTGCCATGCAAGTCTAGTTGTCAGGGATTGCGATCAGGACTGCGAAGTTGGCTTTTTTTGAGTGAAAGATCACTGAGGAGGGGGACCGAAACTGGTACAAGCAATCTAAATGATAGCAGATCACCTGTAGTGGATCAACCGAATATGATCCAAAAACAGGAATCCGGACCTACCACTCCCGGCATTGGCATCGAAGGAGCTTGCGCGGATTACCAGCTTGAATGCCGCTCCATCTGGTAGCGATCGCGCCAAATCATTGAGATGGATGTACACCGTTCGCCATTCATTCGGGGAGCTAAACACAATGCTGGTCGGCAACTCCACTTCAATCAGGCTTCCCCTCGTAAGGCCTACGAGCATCACAGTAAAGGGAATATCGTTTCGGTAAGATACTTCGCAATAAATATCGTTAAAACCCGTCTGAGGCAGCGAAATCACGGGCGAACTGCCCTCAAAGATGTATTTAGCAGGGCTAAATGTGACTTTCCCAGAAAGTTGCCCCACAAACTTATCTTCTGAACTGGGCTGTATCGAAGTGAATTGATCTGAGATTTGGTTGCTTTGAAAAATGATAGAAGCGCCTTCAAACCCTTCTTCCAAGGCATAGATCAGGGTGCTGTCCCGTTGGAAATACCGAAATCGGGGACGAACCACCACCGTATCCAACGGCTGCGCACCTTCCAGAGCCACATTCACATCGTTCCAAAATGGATACTCAACTCGAAACCCCGATAGACCTGTCTCAAAGATTCCACCGCCGAGCCGCAAGGAGTCCACGCCTTCATTCAGCAATACAGGAAAGGTGACAGGCATTTCAAACACCCCAATTTTGTCGGCTTGCTGGAATGCCCACACATCCTTGATTCCTGCTGGTGACCACACATTATTCGCTTCATCAATCAGCACCAATGGCTCCAAGACTTGTACATATACCGGCAAGTCTTCTTCGGGATTCAGCAAGCGGCAGCCTCCTAAGGGTAGGATGCAGAAGGTCAATATTCCTGCCAAAAATAGGAGCTGCGAAGTGCGCTTATTCAATGTGAACATGAGTGATGGAATTGTCATTTACGCTATTGTCATTTACTGAAAGAATTACGAAAACATCAAGGAGAAAGTAGCCTTCCGCCGGTTTTGAGCAGAAATCGGAGGATCAGCAAATATACCTTAAGCCTAGCAAACATGTAATGAAAGCAGCAAGTGTGAACGCCTACTATTTATTCCTTTTCATTTAGCTGTTTTCCCTCGACTGTGTTTCTAGGCTTCTCTCGCCTTTTTCTGTTTATTTTTGAATGGCTGAAGCCTTTTGTAATTTTGCTTTGTAACAAGCTCTCGACTTCAGAGTTGAAGAACAAATCAAGCGGTTATTATTAAAAACTTCGCGCTGCGATCTCATGAGCCAATCAATCAAAGAAAGAGAAGCCACCCTAATAGAAGAATTTTTATTTTTCGACGACTGGATGGACAAATACCAGCACATCATCGAGATGGGGCAGGAGCTCCCTTCGCTTCCCGAAGAAGCCAAGACGCCTGAAAACATTGTCCACGGTTGTCAAAGCCAAGTGTGGCTCGTGGCGGACACCGACCCCGCTCAAGTGGTATTTCGCGCGGACAGCGATGCGATCATCACCAAAGGATTAATTGCTATGCTGATTCGAGTCCTATCTGACCAAAGCCCTGACACCATTCTCCAAGCGGAGCTTGACTTCGTTGATAAAATCGGCATTCGCGAGCACCTCTCCCCTACCCGATCCAACGGGCTCAACTCCATGATCAAGCAAATGAAGTATTATGCATTGGCCGCCAAAGCTGCTGGTGCTTCCCCGGCCCAATGACGAATTCGAACGTTCTACGATTGATCTACCTTGCCTATTTTGACCACCTTTCCACTTCATTATGATCACACAAGAAGCCATTATTGAAAAAATCAAGACCGTGTACGATCCTGAGATTCCGGTCAACATCTACGATTTGGGATTGGTGTACCAAATCTCGATCAAAGAAGAAGGATTGGTCCACATTCTCATGACCCTCACTGCGCCAGCTTGTCCTGCCGCAGAGATTCTCCCATCAGAAGTCAAAGAGCGCGCGGGCGAGGTCGAAGGCGTGTCGGAAGTTGAGGTTGAGCTGACTTTTGATCCGCCTTGGGACAAGGAAATGATGAGTGAAGAAGCGCAGTTGGAGTTGGGGTTTTTGTAATCCCAGTAGGCTAACCGTTTACCTATTTTTGCCTTATGGCACCACCACGACGGTTTCCCAAGGGCCGTTTCGGGTGGGGATCCAGTTCCCCACGGCCAACGAAAGCGTGAAGCGGTATTCACCTGGCTCGATTCCTTTACGCTGAGACAAGGGGAAATTGAGCCGTAGCGGTACCCCGGGCTGCAAGGTCAGCGAAAGAGGGTCTTTCAAGTAAAAAGACCTCACCTGTTGCTTGCCTTTAAACATGTGTCCCGCCAATCGCACATCGTCCTGAGGATCGAAGGTGATGGCTGTATCTCCCGTCTGTAGGAGTTCCACGACGATATTGATGACCTCAGGCGTGTCTGCCGACCATACCAAATCATCGGTTATGAGCGACACTTCGGGATAGCTGCGAAAGGAATCTAGTTGCATATAGTAAAATTCCTTGTTCGATCGATGCTGCATCGTGTCTGTCCAGGGAATATATCCTGCGGACATGATCATCGCTGGTTTTCCCTGAAGTGGCGCATGCGCTGTCCACTCGCTGATTTGGGTTCGGTGATACCACAAGTTGACCGTGTTCAGCGGCTCTTTGCCTGTATAAAAAGCGTATTTGGACGGATACTGGTACCAGTTGATGAACACAACCGGGCGACCATCTGCCAGCGAATCCACCTCCTGTGCCCATTCTGACCAGCCGTGGAATTCTGGACGAATTTTTCTCAATTCATCCGAAAAATCCCACACCAAATACACCCGTGCCACCATCAGGATCAACATGCTAGGAACGGCCACCCACAGCGCTCGCTTCAACCAGTACGCCCGCTTTTCCAGCTCTCGATATCCCAAAATCAATAAGGGAATCATCGCTGTTGCTGCCCAGTTGGCTTCGACGCGACTCTTTAGGGTGAGCAATACAAGAAAGGCGAATATCCCCCAAAAAGCCCATTTCAGGGAGCGCGCCCAAGGGTCTTCTTCATAGCGGCGAACAACGCCAGGTAGAAAAAAGAACACCAATAATGGTCCGCTCAACGCCAAAAAGCCTAGTATGAATTCCAGACTACGCAACGGAGACCATGCCTCGGGTGTGCGTTCGCCCAGATGAAACCGAAAAGTCCCAAAATCATTTTCCCAGAGCCATAACAAGTGAGGAAAGTACAGCATGGTGCTCACGCCCACAATGACCCAAAAACTTCTCCGACGTAGCAGGGCGACATTCGACAACACTACAAAGAAAAGCACCATGGCTCCGTGATACTTGCTGTAGAGCATCAGCGGAATAATCAAGGCGAGAAAGATCACATTCCGAATGCGCTCCGCTTGAAGGTATTGCCGGTAGGCCCACCAGAATAGCACTGAGAAAAAGAAAAGAGGTGCATCTGGCGCGGCAAAAAATGCGACCACGTGTATCCCAGCAACCCCAAAAAGCAACAAAAAAAACTGCCAGGGGTGGCGAGGTGCCACCATGTGATAAATCAACCAAACAGCCACAGTGTTCATCAGGACTAGCAACAACCTCACGCCGATCTCCCCAGGAATCCAGTGGGTGAGCGAAATCAACACCATCAAGCCAGGCGCATGCTCCGAATAGCCCATCTGAAGGCGTGTGGACAGATACCAGTAGTATGCTTCGTCGTGAAATAGCTCGGTGAACCCAGCTTGGAGTAAGTTGATCACCAACCAGCCAAGCAGCATCCAGAAGAGCTCCTGGCTAGCGTAGGAGTAGCGATTTTGAAGAGAAGATGAGATGGACATGCAGCAAAAATAGCCAATCACGGCATGTCATTGTTAGTAAATACTCATGAATCTGTATCACAACTAATCGAATATTTTGCCAAAAACTTGAACTCAACCCTTTCGAATGGACATTTTTATTTTTTCCAAATTTTTCCTCAAACATATCCTCCTGATATTCAGCCGATTCACTCAACACACCCCTTTTGGCTTCTTATAAAGGGAGGTTTTCGAGTGGAAAAATATGACCCACACTTACTCCACACAGAAGATCAATCTTCAAACAAAGAAGTAGAGAGCCTGATCGGCTCAATCAATCTCGCATCGTTGTTGCGAACATTCCCGACTGCATCACTCACCGGATAGACTTCCATCTTGTCAGCGTCAAACGGTACACACAGCGCCTTGACGAGCGCTTCAGGTTCCTCCTCTGGATCCAGCCACCGAGCAGCATTTTCTGGCGACAAGATGACTGGCATTCGATCATGAATGTTTTGCATCAGGTCATTGGGACCTGTCGTGACAATGGTACAAGTGTGCCATGGCTCACCATCTGGCTGATACCACATACCATAAAGGCCCGCCATTACGTACGGCTCAAAGTCGCGAAGTCCGATTCGATAGGGTTGCTTCTGCTTTCCCATTCTCTTCCATTCGTAGAAGCTATCCGCCAGCAAGACACAGCGTTGACTGCCGACCAGCGGAGCAAAAGTTCTTTTTTCCAGTAATGTTTCACTCCGCGCATTGATCATCTTGTAAGCTTGCTTTGCATCTTTGGACCAGTGCGGCACAAGGCCCCAGCGAAAATAATGGAGTTGTTCGGGCTCGCCTTGAAGTTTCAATGGCACAAGCTGCGTCGGCGCAATATTGAAGCGTGGACCCAACAAGTGACTCTCTTCCGGTGGAGAGACGACGGTTGAGATGTCTGGCTTTCGTGTGTAGGTGTATCGTCCGCACATGATAGAGATGTGTGTGTGTTCCGGCGTGAGATGGAAAGGCTGCCCATCTGCCATGACAAGTTGCCCAACACGACAAAACGGCAGATGGCGAAAACGAATTCATGGAGGCAAGTCAAATGGTGGGTCTTCAGGATCCATAACCTATCTTGGGAACGAAGATGCAGGTAAATCGTCTGGTATGACTCCCCTTCAACATTCTACAAATAGATTCGTAATGCGAAGGCATCTTAAAAATGTACTTTTTTGTTGAGACTTGTGATCAGCGAAGTTGAGGTATAAATCGCTGTATTTATTCAACAGGTTGTTAGGACAATTCCTCCTCAACCATGCTTAATCGACTCTCGTTAAGTCATTCGATTATCTTTTCTTCTAAGTAAGCCAATGTAACTTTCATCCGCTTCACTTTTGCTGACCTCATTTCCTTCAAATTAATTCCCCTATGTAAATGTGTCAGCAATTGCTAAGCGGGAACGAGAATTGAGCCAAGGAATTTGGCCAACCAACATTTAAGTCTAATTTTAGGTTATTCAACCGAAACCAATCAACATTCCCTTCACGGCTAGGAAACAATCGAATGGCAGATAACCGCAACAAGGTACCCAAGGGTAACAATAACATCTACTGGATCTATGTAGTTGTTTTGGCCTTTTTCATCCTGGGAACATTTCTCATTGGCGGAAATAACGAAACCACTGAGAGCAATTTTCAAGAATTCAAATCCTTGGTCGAAAATGGTCAAGTAGAGAAAGTACTCGTAGTCAATCGCAAAGAAGTCAACGTATTCCTCAATAAGCAAGGGATAGACGCAGTTCGGGCTTCTGGCAAGACGGTACAAGATACAGGTCCCCACCTCCACTTTTTGTATGAATTTGATAACTTAGGTGAGACCCTCCAGGAATTCAATGTCAACTTCAGTTCCGAATCCCGCACGCAGTGGGGTGATGTCGTGCAGTTTCTCATCCCCATTGCCATTTTGGTTGCGCTTTGGTTTTTCTTCATGCGCCGTGTGGGAGCAGGGGGAGCAGGAGGACAAATTTTCAACATCGGCAAAAGCCGCGCCTCCCTCTACGACAAAGAGAACAAAGTCAACGTCACCTTCAATGACGTGGCCGGACTGGAAGAAGCCAAAGAGGAGGTCCAAGAGGTCGTCGAATTCCTCAAAAATCCACAGAAATTCACCCGCCTCGGTGGGCACATTCCTAAGGGGGTGTTGCTGGTAGGCCCTCCCGGAACGGGAAAGACCCTGCTCGCGAAGGCTGTGGCAGGAGAGGCAAAGGTACCATTCTTCTCCCTTTCAGGATCCGATTTCGTCGAGATGTTTGTCGGCGTGGGAGCTGCGCGGGTGCGAGACTTGTTCAAGCAGGCCAAAGAAAAGGCGCCTTGTATCATCTTCATTGATGAAATAGATGCTGTAGGTCGTAGTCGTGGCAGGATGAACATGACAGGCGGCAATGACGAACGCGAAAATACCCTCAACCAGCTCCTAGTCGAGATGGATGGCTTCGGAAGCGACACGGGCGTCATCATCATGGCAGCAACCAACCGTCCTGATGTACTTGATGCAGCCCTGCTCAGAGCAGGTCGTTTTGACCGTCAGATCGCCGTTGACCGACCAGACATCGTAGGCCGCGAAGCCATTTTCAGGGTTCATCTCAGCCGCCTCACCTTGGCCCAAACGGTGGAAGTAAAGTTATTGGCTTCTCAAACACCAGGATTTGTGGGAGCCGACATCATGAATGTCTGCAACGAAGCGGCACTCATCGCCGCCCGCAAAAACAAGGACGCCATCGAAATGGATGACTTCCAGGATGCGATCGATCGCGTAATTGGTGGTTTGGAGAAAAAAACCAAGATCATTTCGCCGGAAGAGAAAAAAATCGTCGCCTATCATGAAGCTGGTCACGCAGTGACTGCTTGGTTCTTGGAGCACGCTTCTCCTTTGGTGAAAGTCTCGATTGTGCCACGTGGAATCGCCGCACTCGGCTACGCGCAATACTTGCCAAAGGAACAATATCTCTACACCTACAGTCAATTGCTGGACTTCATGTGTACCGCACTTGGTGGTCGAGGTGCTGAAGAAATTGTGTTTGGCGAAGTCTCTACTGGTGCCCAGAATGATTTGGAGCGCATCACAGAGAGTGCCTACGCCATCGTGACTCGCTACGGGATGAATGCTGCCGTGGGGCAAGTTTCTTTCAAATCAGATCAGGAGTACAACTTCACCAAGCCTTATTCCGATGCCACTTCTCAGGTGATCGATCAAGAGGTAAGGAAGATCATTGATGAATCTTATCTGCGTACCAAAAAGATTCTCAAAGAGCAGCGGCCTGCGCTTGAAGCCATTGCGCAAGAGCTTCTTCGCAAGGAGGTGATCTTCAAAGAGGACTTGGTGCGACTCATTGGCCCAAGACCATTCCCAGAGCCTAATTATCATCCCGACCTTCAAGCCGCCCTACCTACGGTTCAACCTGTAGCGCCACACCTGCCTGAACCGTTGAATGACGGCGTGGAAGAAGAGATTGCAGAAGACCGTGCATAGCAACAGGTTCGTGATTACGAACGAATAACTGCCTGCGTGCCCCGTCACACTTTTGCGCAAAAAGCCACCTTAGTGTGGCTTTTTGCTTACATTTTTGTCTTACAAACATAGCCGACGAGACTCGCGCTTCCCCTTACATTTTCTTAGGGATCCAACCGCCTTTTTTGTTGGTTTGATCCTCAGAATAAAGTGTCTCTTCATGGGTCAACGCATTTATCTTGCTTCCGACATGCACTTTGGTGCTCCTACGCTGGAGAGAAGCCTGCCGAGGGAGCGCCATTTCGTGAAGTGGCTTGACAAAATCCGAGACGATGCGCAGGCCATATACCTGGTAGGCGATGTCTTTGACTTCTGGTTTGAATATCGTCATGCGGTGCCTAAGGGACACGTGAGGTTGCTGGGCAAGCTGGCAGAACTGGTCGATGCCGGGATTGATGTTCAAATTTTCACCGGCAACCACGACTTGTGGCTCAGGGACTATTTTCCGAAAGAGCTCGGTATTCCAGTCCACCAGGGTCCCATTTTGCGCGAGTGGCATGGCAAGACCTACTATCTCGCCCATGGCGACGGCCTTGGCCCCGGTGACCATGGCTACAAATTCATGAAATCGGTGTTCGTGCACCCCTTGTCAAAATGGCTATTCCGCTGGTTTCACCCCGATTGGGGCATTAGTTTGGCGAGGTTTTTTTCGCGCATGAGCAACAACCATGACTTTGATCGACCAGAGCGAAGTCCTGAGGTAGCCCTGCGGGGCCCGCAAGAGTGGCTGTATGTGCACTCCCGAAAAATGCTGGAAACACACCCGCACATCGACTACTTCGTGTATGGCCATCGACACGCTTTGATTGACGATTCTTTGCAAGATCAGTCAAGAGTGATTCTGCTAGGGGATTGGATCCAGTACTTTTCCTTTTTGGTGATCGACGAAACCAAGACGGAGCTCGACGTTTTTCCGTACGAATCAATTGACGCTCAGCAGTTGTATGATTCTGGGCTTCGCTCGACATATTGACCATTTCAGTCATCAGAACATCATTCCGTGCGTAATTTCCTTAAAATTATCTCCCTCCTTAGCTCGACCCTTTTGGCCACATTTCCATTGGCGGGACAATATGCGTGGGGGGATGCTTGGAAGGTCGTGGAAATCCCCGCAGCGAGCAGCATCACCGCAGACGGAGAAGACAATTTTTACCTCATTTCAACGGAGAAAACGAGGGTGTACAAGTATCTCTCCGCCTTTGCCTACGACTCCGCGCTGGTGCTGGGTGGCAAAAGCCATCGGGAGGAGGGATTTCTCGAAATTGCTGACATTGATGTCACCAACCGTCAGACCGCTTATCTCCTTGACCAGGGTCGGCAACGCATCGCTTTGATTCACCCCAACCTCCGGGTACTACAAGAGCTGGCGCTGCTGCAATTGCCCGGCTCCAATCGCCTCTCTCGACCAGACGACCTCTTGATTGGCAGCATGAGTGCCAACAGCGCAGGAGAGCTTTTTTTGTTGAATGTACTCGACAACCGCATCTATGTCTTGTCTTCCTTTGGGGAATGGACACTTAGTTTTGGTGGTACAGACTATGGTGCAGGATCGATTTACCATCCTGGACAGATTCGGCTCAGCAGCGATAATGTCCTTTATGTAGCAGAGCCACAACAATCACAATTTCTGGTGTTTGACATGTATGGCACCTTCAGGTATCGACTAGAGGCCAAGGCAAACCACCCTTGGACCAGCTTTCAAGTCCTGGGGAATGTCATTTTGCTCAAAGGCCATCAACGCTACAGCCTGCTCGATCCACGCACAAGTCGCATTCTAGAAGTTTCTATGCCTGTATCTGATCCGATAGATCTTTTTTGGGGGGGGACTTCGGTTTATTTCTTGACGGAAAATGCGGTACATTTGTACCCCGTTCCCAAGGAAGAGTAAATCACCGATATGTTAGAAAAAATTGCCCAGATCGAAGCTCGATTCGAGGAAGTAAAGCAAAAAATCATTGATCCCGGAGTGATCTCCGACATGAAGCGCTACAAGGCGCTCAACATGGAATATAAGAACCTCGACAAAATCATGGCTAAGGCCAGGGAGTACCAAGACCTTGCTTCTAACATCAAGAATGCGAGAGAAATCCTCAATGTCGAGAAAGACGAAGAAATCCGCCTGATGGCTCGGGAAGAGCTTCAAGAATTAGAACCCAAGCTGCTCCCCGTGGAGGAAGAGCTGAAGTTTCTCATGATTCCGAAGGACCCTAACGACAGCAAAAATGTCGTCTTGGAAATCGCAGCGGGAACAGGGGGGGACGAAGCAGCGCTGTTTGTGGGCGATTTGTACCGCATGTATGAGCGCTACTGCGAAAAGAAGGGATTGCGATTTGAGACCACTGCCGTGTACGAAGGCTCTCAGGGAGGCTTCAAGGAAATTATCGCCACGGTCAGCGGCGAGGATGCTTATGGCATTCTCAAATATGAAGCAGGCGTTCATCGGGTGCAGCGGGTGCCCAAAACTGAGTCGCAAGGCAGAATTCACACTTCCGCAGCCACAGTAGCGGTGATGCCAGAGGTAGAGGAATTTGAGCTACATATCGAAGAAAAGGACATCATCAAGGAATTTACCAACGCTTCCGGACCGGGTGGCCAGTCTGTCAACACGACCTATTCCGCGGTGAAACTCACCCACAAACCTACGGGCGTGCGGGTATCGATGCAGGATGGCAAATCGCAGTTGAAAAACTTAGAAAAGGCCATGGAAATCCTGAGAGCACGGGTGTACAAGCTAGAGATTGACAAGCGAAAGGCGGAGGAAGACAGCCTCAAAAAATCAATGGTTGGATCGGGCGATCGCAGCGAAAAAATCAGAACCTACAATTTTCCTCAGTCTCGCGTCACCGATCACAGGATTGGCCTTACCCTCTATAATCTTTCCGCAGCGCTGGATGGAGACATTGAAGAAATCATCAGCTCTCTACGGCTTGCCGATAACGCTGAAAAGCTGCAACTGGGCATCGGCATGTAGTCCAATGGATTACCCCTGTTCTAATATCAAAAAAATCAACATAGAGGTCATCAGCGCTATCACCCCCATGCCGAATGTCAAGGGGGTGTAACTTTTATATGCCTGAGACATGGTCATACCAGAAAACTGCGACACCACCCAGAAATAAGAATCATTGGCATGGGACACGGTCATGGAACCACCCCCAATGGCTACAACCAACAAGGCCAGTCGAGGTGCATCAGCCAGCCCGGCTGCTGCCGCAATGGGTGCCATCATTGCCGAGGCAATGATCAGGGCAGAAGTAGAAGATCCCTGGGCTGTCTTCATCAACGCCGCGACGCAAAATCCTATCGCTAATATCCAGACGCCAGACACATTTCCACCTGCCATCCAGTCCCGCATCAATGTCTCCAGTGGGCTGGATTGAATCACAGCACCGAGGATCCCGCCAGCGCCCGTGAGGATCAAAATCGATCCTGACACCTCAATTCCAGTCTTGATCCAATCCTCGACGCGATCTGTGGTGTTTCCCGACCCATGAAGGAGAAAGGACAGGAGCATCCCCAGCGTCAATGCCAAAAGCGGATGACATATCAGCTTGATCCATTCCAACGCAGGTCCGGGCATCACGATCAAGGTCAGGATCGTTCCTCCTGAGATCATGCCGACGGGCAAAAGTATCGGCAGCAAAGAAAGCCAAAGGCTGGGCAATGACGCTGAAGACATTTCCTCCGCGACCTCATCCACTGCCTGAATACGCCGACCAAGCCAATGTGATAGGATCCAAATCCCCAAAATAACTACGACAGAAGTGATTCCTCCGAATATCATGACCCAGCCCAACTGATCTTCCAACCCAAGATTTCCTGCGGCGGCTATGGGGCCAGGGGTGGGAGGAACGAGCGTATGGGTAGTGTATAATCCCCCAGCCAAACCAAGGCTAAGCGTCGCAGTAGGAACTCCCGAGCGCCGCGCCAGAAAAGGATTCAAGCGTGATAAAATCACAAAGCCCGTATCGCAAAACACCGGTATCCCCGTGATCGCACCGATCAAAATCATGGCTAACCTTGGGGATCGTCGCCCCACCGTGTTGAACAATGCCTCCGCGATGCGCTGTGCGCCTCCAGATCGCTCTAATGCCACTCCCATGATGCTGCCCAAAATCACAACAATTCCGATGTAGCTCATCAGCTTTCCAAAGCCCTGATTCAGGGTTTGAACGAGCTGATGAGCTGGAATCTGAATGGCAAGCGCCATCGCGATGCTTGTAAACAACAAGGCAAGAAAGGGGTGGACTTTCGCGTAGGAAGTGAGCCACACCAACCCGAGCAGCGCCACGCCGATGATCAGGAGGAGGGGAATGCCAGTGACCATTTCATTCGAAGCTGTAAAGGGTCATTCGAAGTAAATCAAGGCCTTATTCCAAAACCAATCTCCCTTGGAAGCGCTCCTCGCCAGATTCCACCAAAACTTGATACAAGCCTCTGGGAAGCGAAGGAAGCTGAATTGATGAAGAGCTCGGGCTGAGGTCCTGAACCCATACCAATTGACCGTCAAGTGAAAATACCTTCAGGGTCGCATCTGGCCGTAATGCGGCTGGAAAATCAATCTGGAACGCTCCAGCGTTGGGATTTGGATAAATGGTAGCGCGTTGAGGAGCGGGTTTGTCCGCAGACAGCTGAATCTGAAACACATCCCGCAAACTATCCGCGTAGGAAATGTTACTCACAAATTGAATCGAAGAGTCTAATCCAGCCACTGAGATGGAAAGCAATGGCCCGGGATAGTCTGGCGAATACCACTCGTACAACTCTTCCGGCATGGCGGGCCCTCCCACATTCAAGGTATCAAAAACGATGCTGTCCTCCCCCGTGATGTAGGTCCGAACGCGAAGAGCGGCAAAGCTCCCAAATGGTGTTTCCAACTGTCCTTCACCATCGACTTGCCAAGTGCGCTTGCGGTCCTGTCGAATGTACACCAAGCCCGGAATACTGAGCGTGGCCGACGAAATGGAGGAACCACTGTCCGACATCGCGAGTGGCAAGGTAAAAATGGTATCTGAAGGCGTATTTCTCAACGAAAGCGGAATTCCGCCCAGGTCCGTGCCGATGCCATGATTGATGTAGGCGCCTGCCGACACCTGAAAAACCTGATATCCTGATGAAATCGTAAAGTCCCCCACGCTATCAGGCGTTTCGAGAAACAAGGCAAGGTTGGCAGAGAGCGGAAAGAAAAAACGAATAGACGCGGGAATCGCGCTGGTGGCCACGAAAGAGTCCTTTCGCTGCGCAATGGCTTCCAGAAAGCCATAATCCCATGTGACATTGGTGCCGGAAGATGCCACGACAGAAGCGTAGCTGGGAAACGTATCTGGAATGCTGTATCGCAACAAATCTCCTGCTTGGGGAAGGTCGCCATTGGTGATCACTACCTGCGCACCAAGCGGGAGTGAACCCAGGTTTATCAAAATCAACAGTACAATTCGAGACATCATGAGTGTGATTGTTTGGAAGTAGTGGGAAGAAGCCAATGATCAAAGATTTCTCTTTAGTTTACTTTTGCTATGTTCGTCAGAGGGCGGTTTTGGCCTCATCGTTCACAGCATAAAAGGTACTCGCCAGGATTCTACCCTAAGGAAGACCCCCTTATTTGAGAAACCGTGCGAGAAGAAGAGAAGCTTTTCCTCTTCAGAACGAAGAGGAAGAGAGACACGACATCCTTCAAAGTTCATCTTTTATCGAAGATCAGGAAATATTTCTCAGCAAGTCACTTTCGATTTGTCATTTGCCCGAATCATTTTGGGAGAATGCCAGGACGAGGGTAATCTTCGAAAAGAAAGAGCGTTTCTTTGCCAGCCACTCGCATCGTGTTCTTGGGTATTCCGGCAAGAGGAAGGCATCATAAACAAGTCAAAAAAATCACTTTTCTAAGAAAAAATTTTGTGTACTCTGTAAACCAATCCCATGTCTGTGACCACCTTTCCCCCCAAAATTCCCCTGAGAGAATATTTTAGCAGCCAAAAGGCGTTCATCACCCACATGATCGATGCCTTTAGTACCTACCAAGGGCGGTATGGAGACATCTTCAAGGCGCGCCTCGTGGCCCGTCCTATGTATGTAGTCTCAGCCCCTGAGTATGCTGCACATGTTCTCCAAAAAAGTCACCGAAACTATTACAAAGATGCCGCCAGCCACATTCTAGGTGAGGTCATCGGCAACGGAGATTGGTGCAGCCAGGTTTTCACAAGACGCAGATCGAGAATCTCTCCCACATTATGGTGACGGAGACTCGCGATGTCTTAGACCAACTCGCCCAAGCGCCCGGCGGCCAGGTGGAAGTGCTACATTGGATGACCAAATTGGCCCTGCAAGTCGTCTCCAAATCATTGTTTAGCAAGGGGATATCTGAGGCCCAAATGGCGAATGTTGACCAATGTGTCACAACCCTACTGGAGCTCACCGTGATGAAGATCCGGGACCCATTACGCTATTATCGCTACAAGCTTTGGGGAAAATTAGATGCCTACTGGGCCAAGCGTCGTGAACTGGATGCCCTCATTTATGGCATGATTGACCATCGAATGAAAAGAAGGAGTCGGTGATGCCGACCTTATGGACATGCTCTTGAGCGCCAAAACGGACGAGGATGGCACTCCACTTGAGCGGGAAGAGGTGCTTCAGGAATTGATGACGCTGTTTCTGGCAGGACACGAGACCTCTGCCAATGCCCTCACTTGGACCTTGATGCTCTTGGACCAGCATCCTGCTGCCAAAGCAGCCTTACAAGAGGAAGTAGATCGCGTGATTGGGAAAGCTGCACCTACTTTCCAAACGCTTCACGCCCTGACTTACACGCGACAGGTCATAGATGAAGCATTGAGGCTGTATCCGCCAGCATGGTTGATTGGACGAGAGGCATTGGGTCCAGACCAAGTGAACGAATTGGCCCTGAGCAAGGGCGATACGGTGGCCATTTTCATCTATGGACTCCACCGCAACCCTGCCTACTGGGAATCCCCCCACGAGTTTTTGCCGGAGCGAATGGCACCCGATGCCAAAAAGGCTTTTCCTCCACACCTCTACATTCCTTTTGGCGGAGGTCCGCGGCTGTGTATCGGAAATCAATTTGCCATCACAGAAATGCAGATTGCTCTCGCCATGCTCATCCAGCGATTTGAATTCGCCCGTACCGATGAGGGGCCCATCTCACTCATTCCTTCTATCACGCTGCGCCCAGGCGACCCGCTGAATTTCAGGTTCTGGGAACGGTAGAGGCTCCGACTCACAGCCAGAAGCCACCCATGAATCAAGAATCAAATAATTCTTCCAAATCTCTGGCTTCCAGTGATTTATATACGTCTTCATCCAAGGTAAGTAAATCATTGGAGAGGTTAGATTTGTCTTGCTGAAGGCGCAGGATCTTTTCCTCAATGCTATCTTGGGTGATAAATTTGTAATAAAACACTGTTTTTTTCTGACCAATTCGGTGAGAGCGGTCCACTGCCTGATTTTCTACTGCGGGATTCCACCAGGGATCCAGGATGAATACATAGTCCGCTGCCGTGAGGTTGAGCCCTACCCCGCCTGCTTTGAGGGAGATGAGGAATACCTTGATGTCATCGTTGGTCTGAAACTTCGCGACCTGTGCGTCGCGGTCGCGGGTACCACCGTCGAGGTAGCAGTAGCTGATGCCTTCTTTGTCCAGATCCTCACGCAGAAGGTCGAGCATCTTCACAAATTGAGAGAAGATCAACACCTTCGAATCCTGCTTATCGAGAATCTGTGCTAGCAATCGCTTCACTTCCTGATATTTTCCTGAATCCTTGAGGCGATACTGCTCCTTGTCCAAGAGTTGAGGGTGAATGGCAATTTGCCGCAGTTGCTGAATGCCCGTGAGAATGTTGAGCTTATTTTTACGCCACTCGCCATTCGCTATTAGGTCAAGGAGATAGTTCCGGTAGGACGAGCGGGTCTCTTCGTAAAATTCGCGTTGACTGTCCGTCATCTCGCAGTAATGCAGCTTCTCGACTTTGGGTGGAAGATCTTTCTCTACTTGATCTTTGAGTCGGCGAAGAATAAAAGGATATATGATTCTTCTCAGCTTGGCAGAACGGTGGCTATCGTGATCTCGCTCAATGGGGGTGACATAGAATTTTTTAAAAAAGCTTTCACCACCCAGCAATCCCGGATTGAGAAAGGTCATTTGCGACCAAATGTCCATCACCGTATTTTCCAGCGGGGTTCCCGACAAGGATAGCCGATATCGCGATACAAGCTTGCGAATGGCTCTTGAAGTTTTGGATTCGGGATTTTTAATGTTTTGACTCTCGTCCAGAATGATGTATTCGAAGGGAAAATTCTTGATTCGATCAATGTCCTGCCGCACGATGCCGTAGGTGGTGAGGACGATGTCCACTTGCGAAAAAACTTCGAGGTCTTTGCTCCGATTGATTCCCGTGTGGATGTGGATGCGAAGTTCAGGCGTGAATTTGCTGGCTTCATTTTTCCAATTCTGAATCAGCGAGGTCGGCATCACGACGAGGTGGGGGGCCAGGCTCCCCTCCTCCTTGCACTTTTGGAGCAGGGCCAGGGTTTGCAAGGTTTTTCCGAGGCCCATATCATCGGCCAAAATGGCTCCCATGCCGTTTTCGCGCAAAAACCACAACCAGCTCAGGCCGGCGAGCTGATACTGCCTCATGGTGGCGCGAAGCCCAACTGGTGGTTCTACTATGGGAATTTCTTCGTGGTCACGCAGAGCATCTAGGAGCTTGCCACGCCCATTTTGGCTGGACTGAGAGGGAAAGTTCAGCAGCGGAATTTGATAGCTCCGAATGCGTATGGCCCCATCTTCCTGCACTTCAGATACTTCCAGCAAGTGCCGATAATCTGCAAACCATGCCTCAGGCAAGATGGCTGTGTTGCCATCTGGAAGTTTGAATTCTCGCTTCTGCCGGAGGATGTGATTGCGAAATTTGGCAAAAGGGATCTCAAAACCGGCAATCTTGACTATGGCTTTCACATCAAACCAGTCGCCCGATTGCTGGGTCTCCATGACGATGAGCGGCTTGTCAAAATGAATCAGCCCTGTTTGATTTTCCTGCTCAATGAGGATTCCCGCTTCGCTGATGGTGTGCATGTGTTCCGAAAGCCAAGCCAGCCCTTTTTCTTTCTCTACATATTCCCAAGGGGTGAGACTGTGTGGACTTGGTTCTAAGGGCTTGAAAAAAGCCATCTTGGACTGCTCCAACGCTTTGTTTCGTATCACACGATAGAATGTAAAGCTGTCGCCTTCCAGTTCAGTGAACACCCGCACGGCACCTTCGGATTGCAAAGGAAAAGTAAAATCGCCATAACTGACTTCGCGGACAAAGCTGAAGCTGTCGCCGTGATTTTCCTTTACCCGAAAAGAAAACACAGGGGACTCCTCCACATTGACGATGCTGAACCCCTTGGCCCTCACGGGGTAGCGCTCCACCATCTGGGAGATGAACTTTTGGTAGTACTCCTTTTCTTTGTCTTTGGGAATCACAATGAAGGGCTTGCCTCGCAAAAATGGCAGGAGCCGCTTCCCTTCTACTGGCTCATCAAAGGTGAACAACTCCTTCTTATGAAGCAGCCAGGCGGGATCTTCGCAAAAGAGAATCGTGTCGGGACTTTGTAGGGAGAGCATTTCGTCCCGGAGGCGGACAGTAGGATGGTATCGAGTAAAGTCGTCTTTGCGCTTAAAATGAAACAGGATCGAAGCCCGATCCGAGATGATGTTAATCTTATCTTTGGCCGGATACCCATCGCTGCCCGATACAAAAAAGCGGTCAGGCGGAAGCTTGGCGATGATCTTGCCCAAGCGACGAATAATGAAGGTAAAGGCCAGTTTTTTCAATTCGCCTTCAAAGCGCTGGGTAAAAAAGGTATGCTCGTCCCGCGGATTACCACCAAATTGCTTGACGATTCGCTTGGGCGTAATCTCGTCCAGAAGGCGGATAAGTTCTTCATCTCCTTGCTCCAATCCAGAGGCAAAGGTTTTTAGATTGTCGGGATAAGCGCCCTGATGAACCAAAGACAGTTCTCCATCACTCAGCAACTGGACATACTGAGCAGCAACTAAGTAGCCCAGGTATTCATGATGGTAGGCAGAATATACGACCCGAAATGGGGATGCCGGATCTACTAAACGCATAATTATTTCACATCAAAAAGGAGGATCTTTGTCCTGAAAGCCCTTACAGGACAAAAAGAACCAAGGTTAAACATAGGTATTTTTGTTCATATCGGGGTGGGAATATTCCGGTTAGAAGTGAGGGGAACGGGATGAGAAAGGATTTTTGCGGATACGAGCAGACCTTTGGTGGCTATGTAACGAGCGGATGGTCACTGGCAATGGCTTGTAGCTCTCCTTCACTTTTGCCATGCCGAGTTGAGGCGGCTACGTTGAATTTTCTTGTTGAGGAAGTTTGCAATCGCTTCTTTCAAGCATTCGCCTAAACATTTCCTAAACTATTTTGTCAAAGTATTTTCGTTTTTGCGAAGAATGCCTACCTTTGCCAACCGTTGAAAGAACAAAAGTCCTCATGGCAAAGAAAAGTAAGGCAAACCGAATTCAGGTCATTTTGGAATGTACGGAACACAAAGATTCCGGCCAACCAGGAACCTCGCGATACATCACCACGAAAAATCGCAAAAACACGCCCAGCAGAATGGAATTGAAGAAATTTAATCCTATTCTGAAGCGCTACACCCTCCATAAAGAAACCAAGTAACCCACATTCGTCATGGCTAAGAAAACCGTTGCCGGATACCGCGACCGCAGTCAGTCCAAGACCCTGACGAAAGTGATCCGTGCTGTCAAAAACCCCGACACAGGGGCCTACACCTTCAAGGAAGACATCGTGCCCACCGATTTGGTGAACGATTTCTTGAAAGATCAGAAGTAATGGTGGCCTTCGCCACTTTGCTACTTTCGAATGTCCGAGCCTTTTTTTGAGGGTCGGACATTCGTTTTTTTTTGTCTTACTTTTGCCACCGATGACCAATCTACTTCGTTAGTTGGGTAGTGGGCCATATGATTTTCGTTTATGCTCAGACATTCTTCTCTGCTTTTCCTCCTTTTGATCCAGTCTATGGTCGCGGCCGCGGCCATCCTTCCGGTCAGCACACTCGGAGATTCAGGCGCAGGAAGCCTACGAGACCAGGCAGCCGCCGCCTCCAACGGGGACACATTGCAGTTTGTGGTGGATGGGACGGTGGTGTTGGAGAC
>DAITMB010000045.1:0-35167 GCA_036835375.1 Bacteroidota bacterium | reverse complement strand
CCTCTACGTGGGCAGATTCTTCAGAGCTAAGCTTTCCCTCAAGATAGTCCATGATGACTTCCAGGGTGAGGGAGGGCATAAATGCTGATGTTTGGGGATCTTTCATGTCAGGAAACTTGTAAATAGTCAGAAAATTCACCGCCGAGCCCTTCTTTTAGTTTGCGAATGGCCCGTTCACGAAGGCCACGTACCTGATTGAAGCTCCAACCGGTATCGTCCATGATCTCTCGATAGCTAAGGTCATCGTAGTAGATCATTTTGACCACGGCCTTTTCTTTGTCAGATAGGGCGGTGTCCATGGCTTTGTTTAGGTGAACCGTGTCCATTTGGAAGTCTGATTGACGATCCATCCAGTCCACTTCTTCCTGAAGTGATTTGCGGTACTGCTCGCGTACCCCCACTTTGCGATTGTCATCGCGAAGTAGGTTCATGGTCACCATGCAAAGCCATGCACGGACATTTTTCACCTCAGATTGGTCTAGCTTGTCCACGAGCTTCAGGTAAAGCTTACCAACGAAGTCGCGTACTTCTTCTTGATCCTTGAGAAATTTCATGGACATCCCAACGATCAAGTCTTTGTACCTGTCCAACAATACGGAAATCACTTGGAGATCTGTAGTGGCCTGGTAATGTTCTAGTAGGCCCGAATCGGAGAGCTGCTGGAGATCCAGAAGTTCTCTACTGCGGGTGCGGCCGATAAAATCGATCATGGCAGGAATCAGCAAATGTTGCTGCGTTGAAGTGATGTACTTATAAAATCAAGTTACACTTTTCTGCATGTCCGAGTTTAAATTCTGGGTACGATCCTTGATCCAGTATCAGTGAGACGAGGGGTGTGGGTGAATTACATTTCCTTTCACAAATAAAATCTTGAGGCTTGATTCATCTCTCCAAAAAAATAGCGCAAAGTCCTGCGAAAGTCCAAAGATCAACCAGAATATCGTCCCCAGCCTGCCGATCAAATCGTCGCCACATATGGAGCCATTATTTGTTGAAGAGACTTCGCGGCGGCCTCAGCTGCTTGCGCGAAATCCTTTCCGCCACTAGCGTAGAGAATTCCCCGGCTAGAATTGACGAGCAGTCCACCAGTGCTGTTCATTCCATGTCGGCACACGGCATGAAGATCGCCGCCCTGAGCTCCCACGCCGGGGACGAGCAGGGTGGCGTTTGGCACGATTTGCCTCACCTCTTCCAACGATTCTGCGCGGGTGGCACCCACGACGAATCCCAGTTCGCCCGGCATTCCTTGAGCCCAGGCCACGCCTTTTTTTAGCACTTCCTGGTAGAGCGGTTGACCTGCCGGTCCGTGGTACTGGAAATCTTTTGAGCCCGGATTGGAAGTGAGCGCAAGGAGAAATACCCATTTGCCCGGAAATGCTAGAAATGGTTTTACCGAGTCCTCTCCCATGTAAGGAGCGACGGTGATGGCATCGAATCCCAGCGTATCAAAGAAAGCGGTTGCGTAGCGTGTGGCAGTGTTGCCAATGTCGCCGCGTTTGGCGTCGGCGATGGTCAAAATGCCCTTTGGGATCGCATTGATGGTCTTGCGAAGGGTGTCCCAGCCACTTGGTCCGAGCGCTTCATAGAAGGCGAGGTTAGGTTTGTAGGCTACCGCATAAGGAGCTGTGGCCTCGATCACCGCCAAGTTGAAGGCGAGGATGGGATCCGGTTCATTCCTAAGATGAGTAGGAAGGAGACTCAGGTCAGGGTCCAATCCTACGCAGAGAAAAGACTTTCGAAGACGAATCAGGTCCGTGAGCGCGGAAGCCACCATGAGAAACGATCTTTTGTGTTAATTTCGGCAAAGATACTGCATCTTACCAGATTGATTCGCCTGCTTACATACACGCCCCTGCCTGTGCATATCGCACTGGTGATCGTGATTCCGCTTCTGCGGCTTCCGACGTTTCATCCAGAATTTTTTCTTCTGGAGGAATCACAACTCATGATCACAGCGCAAAAAATTCTTGCAGGCGGCAGTATCTATGCCGATGCCTGGCACGCCGGGCCACCGATCATGGTGTGGATTTACAGTATATTTAGCTTGGCATTCGGGTCAGTGGCCTTGACAGCGATTCGAATTTTTACCTGTCTGTATATCTACTTTTCGGCCATCGTGTTCAATGGTATTCTGGCGGAATACAAGGCTTTTAGGCGAAATGCAGGGTTGATTTCTATGCTTTTTGCCTTGTTGGTGTGCACACCTTGGTATTCTCTCCAGTTCAATGCCTCCTTGTTCGTGCTTCTGCCGGTGGTGCTCACCTTCAGCCATGTCAATCAGCTTGTGGACCGAAGTCCTGCCAATCGAGGCCATTTATATGTGGCAGGAATTTGGATGATGATGGCTATCCTTGCCTCTTACAAAACCACCTTTTTGCTTGCAGGGGTCCTTCTTGCGTATTTGGTGCTCCACCCTTTCAGCTGGTCCGAAGTCATGTCCTTCGTGGGGGGATTGGTCACTGTGCTGGGTCTTGCCCTTCTGTGGCTTTTTCGGCAAGGCGCCATTCATGACTGGTGGGATCAAGGGGTGCTGTACTATGTCGATTACTTGGGTCTCACGGGTGAAATGGGCTACTCCGCGAGCAGTGAATCAGCGCTGTTGATCTTGCTTTTGAGTTGGGGATCTTTTCTGATCATGGCAATTGTGGGATTTATTCACTATCGCTTGTATTTCTACAAGTATGTGAAAAAAGCTCGCTCAGCCGAGACAATGATGCTGATCTGGATGCTCGGAGTGTTGCTGATTCTGCTGTTTAAAATTCGGCGATTAGAAATGCCCGATTTCATCCTTCTGGTCCCTCCCTTGGCTTTTTATATCGCCAAGACATTCGACTTTCGGATTTTTACACGATTTCGGGTGCCGGTTCTCATCGCGCTCCTTTTTTTGCCACTGCTGCAATACAGTAGCTATTTGGGCATGGTGTTTTCTGACTCTATGCCGATTTTAACCGTCAACCAAAGTGTGCTCCAGACGGGAGGTCTACACCTTGACCAGCAAAAGCATGAACAGATTTTGGCGAGAACTGCAGTGTTAGCACCTGAGGAAAAAATCTGGGTCATGGCCAATGAACCTGATATTTACCTTCGTAGTAAACGCATACCGGCAGTAGCATATCTCGATTTTCGAATGGCATACCACAAATTGCAAGACCTACCCGGTCACGAGGGAAAGTTGATGATTTCTTCCATCACGCCAAGCCGAGAAGTCTTCAGGACCTTTGCGGCGAATCCACCGGCATTGGTGCTAGATGCAGGCAATTTTTTCCCACCTTTGCAGTCTCGTTTCCCGAGCGTTTTTGGAAGATACAAGGCTGAACGCATAGGTACTTGGACCGTCTATTCTCCAGTTAGGAATTAATCGTCGATTCTGATATGAAATTTGGTGTTGTCACATTCCCAGGGAGCAACTGCGACCAAGATCTTCGCTATGCGCTTGAGCGCAACCTCGGCAAAGATGTCATTCAACTTTGGCACAAGGATCACGACCTACAGGGCTGCGATGTCGTGATGCTTCCCGGCGGCTTTTCTTACGGAGACTATCTGCGATCTGGTGCAATTGCGCGCTTTTCGCCCATTATGGAAGAAGTCGCGGCCCACGCTCGGCGCGGCGGATACGTGGTTGGGATTTGTAATGGCTTCCAGATGCTCACCGAAGCTGGCCTCTTGCCCGGAGCTTTGCTTCATAACACGAGCATGAATTTTGTTTGCAAAAATATCTGGATCAAACCCGTGAGCCAGTCTGCCTTGCTCACCAAAGGCTTGGTGCCTAGGGCATACAAAGTACCCGTCGCACATGGCGAGGGCAATTACTATTGCCTCCCAGACGAGCTCAAGGCCCTCGAAGACAATGACCAAGTGCTCTTTCACTACTGCGATGAGGCAGGGAATGTGACCGAAGCGGCCAATCCCAATGGATCTTTGCACAACATTGCCGGGGTCTGCAATGAGCAGAAAAATGTATTTGGCATGATGCCCCATCCCGAGCGCGCTGCCGATCTACTTCTCGGCAATCTCGACGGAAAAGCCATTCTACAGATGATGGTTGGCTAAGATGGGCTTGGGATTTGGGAGAATCCCTCGAACTTCCCAGTTAGTGACCAAGAAAAATCAACCGCGTACTAAGGGACCAGTGCTTGGGTTTTCTGAAGGTCAAGCGCATCCAATCCACATTGCAAAAATTCGAGGTAGTCGAGCTTGTTAGGAGTATATCCCACAGGCTGATTGAGAAGTGCTCCTTCCGGAGAAAGGAGGACATACAGCGGCTGGGTGTTTTGATGAAAATTTTCTTCCTCAAACACGGCCCACTTGTCGCCCACCGTCCTCACTTTTCGCTCACTGCCTGTGCTCATTCGCACCCTTCCTTGCATCGGTTCATCAAGCGGGGCCCGGTCGTCCACATAAAGGGAAATCAGCACATACTCCTCGCTCAATTTTTTGAACACAGCTGGATTTACCCATACATTCTCCTCCATTCTGCGGCAATTCACACAAGCCCAGCCCGTGAAATCAAGCATGATGGGCTTGCCTGTAGCCTTGGCGACAGCCAGACCTTCTTCGTAGTCTTTGTAACATGGCAAGTCGAGCGGACAGCCAGAGGACCTCTCATACCAACTGTAAAACATCGGCGGCGGAAACCCGCTCAGGAGCTGGCGGTTGGCGGCCTCTGTGTTAAATAAGCCCGGAATAAGGTATCCTACAAATAGGCCGATGGCCGCAATGCCTACCCAGCGGCTGGCTGAGATTTTTTCGGGAGGCGTGTCGTGAGGAAATTTGATCTTGCCGAGCAAGTATAGGATCATGGCGATCCCAATCATGATCCACAGCAAAAAGAAAGTTTCACGCTTCACCAGCCCCCAGTGCTCCACTAAGTCGGCATTGGAGAGAAACTTCACAGCCAGCGCCAACTCGACGAAGCCCAGCATCACCTTGACCGTGGTGAGCCAAGAACCGGATTTGGGTAGAGAATTGAGCCAACCAGGGAAAGCAGCGAATAAGCCAAAAGGTAACGCCAAGGCAATGCCGAAACCAGCCATGGCGGCAGTGAGATTCCAAGCACTCACACTGCCGGAAGCCGATACGGCGACCAGGGATCCAAGAATGGGCCCCGTGCAGGAAAATGATACGATGCAGAGTGTCAGCGCCATGAAGAAGATTCCAGCCAGATTGCCCATGGTCGAGGCAGAATAAGCACGATTGGCAAAGCTGCTTGGGAGCGCGATGTCATAGTAGCCAAAGAAAGAGATAGCAAAGGCCACAAAGACCACAAAGAAGCCTAAGTTGAGCCAGGGGTCGGTGGCAATGAGATTAAAGACATTTCCCTCAATTCCTTCGATCAAGTGAAAGGGTGCTGAGGCCAGGGCATAGATCCCGAAGATGGAGATGCCGTAGAGAATCGCGTTGGTGATTCCTTTGCGCTTGTCTTGGCTGCTTTTGGTAAAAAAGCTCACGGTGAGCGGGATCATCGGGAATACACAGGGCGTGAGGAGGGCGAATAATCCGCCAAGAAAGCCCGCGAGAAAATCTTTCCAGACAGAAATGCCTGATTTTTCGGTGCTGCCACACTCCGATGCGGGGTTGTCGAGATCGACTGTGGTGAGCGTCAAGCCTTGAAGCAGCTCACTGGCTGCCTCTTTGGTGACGGCGGTCTTGCCGCCAATAGCAAACGATACTACCGCGGGGGGAAGGCACCTCCCTTCTTCGCAGGCCATGTACACGAGTTCGCCTACAATGGGAACAGCCTCTCCCTCAAAGCGGAGTGTTTGAGCGAATTCGACTTGCCCTTCGAGGGTTGTGACCTGCATGTTGAAGATTTCGTCTATGCCCGAGTGCTTGATCCCCCGCTCTTGGATGTTGCCAATCAGCTCATAGGCCCCGGCTTGGATGTCAAAAGATGTGGGAACAGGCCCCCCTTCTTCAATGAATTGAGAATAGATTTTCCACCCGGCTTGGACATCTGCTGTCCACAGTGCTTCGTGTGTTCCGCCATCAAGCGGCCGCAGATCAAAGGTCCATTTCACAGGATCTACCGTGGAGGAAGGTCCGATGGGAGAAAAGAGGGAAGTGCCAGGCGCTTCGTCGATAGGTGAGACTACTTTTTCGGGATCCTTCTCTATAGGCGACTCAGAAGCTGGAGCCGCACTGGGAGAAGCTGGGGCGGCTTTGGTTGTGGGGGATGTCACTGCCAAAGAAAAGTCCACCGCTTCAGGTGGGAGGCATTTTTCATCATTGCAGACCATGAATTCCAAGTAGCCCGCGACCACCGCCTTTTCACCTGTCAATGTAACAACTTGTGAGAAGGTGACTTCCTGGTCAAAATAAGCCAGATCCATCTCAAACGTAGGGTCATATGCTTTGTGCAGCTTACCGAATTCTTTGACGACACCTTGGCGCGTATATGCAGAAGACTCCTCAAAGAAAAAACCTGTGGGGATGGGACCGCCCTCCTCAATAAACTGAGAATACAGGTGCCATCCCGGTTGAATGGTCGCCTTGAATTGCAGCTCTGCGCGCCCATTTTCGGTAGGTTGAGATGAAAATGCCCAACTCACAGGCCGCTCAATCTGGGACCAAGCTGCTGGCACAAGTCCCAGCAAAGCGATCCAAACAAGGATGATTTTTTGCATTCGTATCTATATTTTCTCTCCCTAGGACGGAGAATTCGCCTTCTCGTTGCGCTTGGAGTACTCGCGACTTATTCCTGAGCTATTTTGTAGAGGAAGAAGTACCCCTTCTTCGACTTTGGAAATCACTCGCCTAAATTTACTTCTTCTTGGTAGATATTTACAAGAAATGCAGATCACTGTCTTTTTACAGATGTCACTGTCTGTAAGTTATTAGTGATCCCCCGAAGGATTGACGGGAAGCGAGAGGACCTTGAGGACACTTGGTTGCGCGCGAGTATGGGTTTTGAGGCGGAGGTATAGGGTGAAAATTTGTAAGCCTTCATCGGGGATGATTTCGATCGGAAAATCACTTCTACCACTTTCGCGGATGCTTCCATTGGTGCTCGCAAAGGTGATGAAAGAGCTCGGAAATTGCGGAATGAAGATGCGAAGCAAGTTGGGCTTTCCTGCCCGAAGGGTAGTTCCATCGGCAAGCCACACCACCGGCTCTGCCATATCGGTGGTATCAATCGGTTCTGCAAAGAATCCTATTTGTTCCGAAATCAACCTACCACGTCCTTGATAGCGCTGCGCCAGGAGAATCGTGTCTGCATCCAGTATGGCATACATCCGCAACACACCATCTGGATCGTAGAGGTACATTTTTCCTTGTTTTTGACCGAATTCGAAGTCGTGTTGCAGCTTCAGAATCCCGTGCTGGTAGTATTCTTTGACAGTGCCGTGCACTTTGCCTGCTCGGTAAGGCACTTCTGCCGCTAACATGCCATCGGGATAGAACTCCTGGCTCAGACCGTCGAATTGGCCCTCTTCACTCAGGGGAGTGCGCGTCTGTAGTTGACCTGTTTCATAAAAAGTTTCAAATGCTTGGGCGTGAATGAGCGAGCTGCTAAAGTTCACGCACAGAAGGAGGAGAAATCTGTGCATGGTCCTGAAAATTTCTGTTCTTGAGAACAAAGGTAAGTCACCCTCGGGAAAAATGCGTGCTGGAGGCGAGTATGCTGTCGGCTAATCGGCTTCGGCTTTTCGACAGCGTTTTTATTAGAATCAGGATTCAATAGAGGATCCTGGACATGGCGGATAATTTGCGCGGCTTTCCGTAGCTTGACTATCCATTTGGAACGCTTCCGCTGCAATGGTGGGAATGACTTTCAGAAAATATGAATCAGATTCCAGTATTTGATCTTCACTGCGACGTGCTGGCTTATCTCGCCCGCGTGCGAGGGGCTAATTTATCCAAAACCGAGGACATCGGCGCAGCCCTGCCCCATTTACAGGCTGGAAATGTCAAGACGCAAGTGATGGCCATTTTCACTGCGACAAAGTCCGGCAGCACGGAACTGGCGCAAGAACAGGTGAATCACTTTCTGACACTCGGCAGCCAGCCAGCTTTTCGTCGGGTGCGTCATGCAAAAGACCTTGTGCCGGGAAATCAAATTGGAATTCTGGCCGCGATCGAAAACGCCTCTGGTTTCAGCGAGGAATTTCGCTCCATCCACGACGGTCTTCGGCTTTTGTCTGCGATGATCTCACAAGTGGGTCCGCTCGCCTACATCGGGTTGACCCACCACAGCGAAAACCGTTTTGGAGGGGGAAATGAGGCGCAAGGCGTCGGTCTGAAAGCCGACGGAGAAGCGCTCTTGGATTTTTTGCATGGCAAGCGCATTCCCATTGACCTTTCTCATGCGAGCGACGCATTGGCCCACGACATATTTACCTATCTAGATCGACAAGGACTTAAAGTGCCTGTGATCGCGAGCCATAGCAATTTTCGGGCTAAGTGTGCCCATGTCCGCAACTTGCCCGATGAGTTGGCGCAGGAGCTGTATCGGCGAGGGGGAATCATCGGGATCAATTTCTTAAGGGCATACATTGACCCCAACGATCCGAGGCTTCTGGGTGAGCAAGTTGCCTACGGCTGGCAGACGCTGGGTGGCAGTAAAGGACTGGCCTTGGGGGCAGATTTTTTCTCGCCGATCGGGTATCCTTTTCCAGAACGAATGCCGCTTTTTTTTCCGGAACACGAGAACGCAAGCAAATATCCCGATCTCCTTCAGCAATGGAAGGCAAAGGTGGAAGGACTAAATGTCGATGCGCTGGCTTACCGTAATGCTCAAGAATTCTACACCAAACTCTGGGATTCTTCAGGAGAATGATGAGCTTTGTCCTCGAAATTGGGCAACATGAATTATGTCACGCTGCTTCGAAGAGAGCCTCGCGTCTTGGCGTATGGGGCGCTGCACTACTTTTTTTCTGCCCCCGGGCAGACTTTTTTCATTTCTCTGTTTGTGCCTTATTTTCTGGTGGCAGCTGATGTCACACGGGATACTTTCAACTGGCTGTATTTGTGCGCCACGCTGGGGAGTGCGCTTGCCATCCCCTGGGTAGGCGGGTGGTTAGATCGGCTCAAGATCCGCTACGTGAGCATGGGTGTGGGATTGGGTCTCTTGGTTGCGATTGTATTGGGAAGTATGTCTGGGAGTTGGTGGCACTTGGTATTGGTGCTATTTGGGTTGCGGCTGTTTGGGCAAGGAATGATGCCGCTGACGGGATCCACGGCGATTGCCCGATACTTTACCATTGCCAGGGGGAAGGCCCTATCGTTGATCAATTTTGGGATCTCACTTGCAGAGGTCTTTTTTCCGATTGTACTCGTAACGCTGATCGGCTTGGTAGGTTGGAGATGGAGTTTGCTCTCGGTCTCAGGATTGGTGATGGTGGCCTTTTTCCCATTGGTTTTTTCTTTGATTCCGATTTATAGTGCTTTCCAAATTCCCGGAGAAGAAAAAACAGCCCCTGGTCAGAAAGTGGTCATATCGCTCAGTAGGTGGGAAGTTTTGCGCCAGCCTCGGTTTTATCTTTTCGTACTGGTGTACATCTTCGTGCCCATGTTCATGACCGGTATCATGCTCAACCAGTCACAGATCGGGCTGTTGCTGGAGGCGAGCGAAGCGCAAATGGCTTTAGGGATCACGCTCTTTGGCCTTTTTCGCATGGTCACCAACCTGATTGCAGGGCCTTTGGTGGACCTTTTCAGCGCTGTGCGAGTGTTTGTATTTGTGATGGTTCCGCTATTGCTGGGGGCTGTGGTGTTTATCGTGTATCCATCGATCTCGACGACATGGGTATTCTTTTCGATGGCAGGGGTCTCCTCTAGCCTCGGCTCCCTCACCAACGCGGCGATGTGGGCAGAGATCTACGGAACGGCGCATTTAGGTTCTATTAAAAGCATCGTTTCTACCTTCATGGTATTTTCCACTGCAGTTGGTCCCTTGCTGGTGGGTTTAAGCGTCGCAGATCTTGGAGAACTTCAGACGCTGTTGCTCGTGGCTGCGGGCCTCATGAGCACCTTGATATTCCTTGCGTCCAGGCTGGCAAAACCACTGCGCTAATGAGCTAAATGAACGAATGGCGTGTGGGTACGGCCGAGAGATCATTTTAGGGAAGTGCAGTATGTTAACTTGGGTAAATAAAATCTGAGAGGAAGCAAAGCCCGATTCTGTCTTGTCAAAAGTATATGGATAGGCGCTGACCCTCTCGACGGCTTTACGCTCTTTTTCGTAGGGCAACTGAGGACAGTTAAAACTATGCTAAATTGCAACTTGGCCGGCATCACCTTCTAATAAGGTTAGCGCAACATGTGTGGTGGCTAAGCTTGGGGGTTGTGGCTTATGCGACCAAGAAAAATCTACTGCCCAACCATGCCACTACCTTATAAGGTTTGAGGGTGTCCTGATTTTGTTCCTGATTCCTCCCAACTACATCGTCCAACATGATTGACTTTTTTTTGCACCTGATGGAGGAATTTGAAACTCCGTTGGAAAATCCAGTCTTGATTTTTTCCTTGATCCTCTTCATTATTTTGCTGTCTCCTCTTTTGTTAAAAAAGCTGAACATACCGGGGATCATCGGCCTCATCATTTCAGGAGTCGCCATTGGCCCATACGGGCTAAATATTCTAGAGAAAAATTCTGCCATCGATCTTTTCTCGACGATCGGCCTGCTCTACATTATGTTCATTGCGGGTCTTGAGTTAGATATGAATCAATTCAGGGCTAATCGAAATAAAAGTCTTCTTTTTGGACTGTTCACCTTTGTGTTTCCGATCATTATCGGCTTTCCGGTGTGCTATTATTTATTGGGATATAATTTCAATGCAAGTTTTCTCACCGCGAGCATGTTTGCGACGCATACCTTAGTTTCATATCCAATAGTGAGCAAGCTGGGTATCGCCAAGAACCAAGCTGTAGCGATCACCGTCGGTGGCACAATCCTCACAGATACCGCTGTCTTGATCATTTTGGCTGTAGTCATGGGTAACAGCCAAGGCACGCTGGATCCGGCATTTTGGTTTCGACTGATGATTTCTCTAGCGCTTTTTTCTGCTATTATGTTTTTGGTAGTGCCTCGAATCGCCTCTTGGTTTTTTCGAAAACTAGAGAGTGAGAAGCATTCTCACTACATTTTCGTTCTGGCAGTGGTATTTTTTGCAGCATTTTTGGCAGAAGTGGCAGGAGTAGAGCCTATCATCGGAGCTTTCGTAGCTGGATTAGCGCTCAACAAGTTGATCCCTCATTCATCTGCGCTGATGAACCGAATTGAGTTCATTGGCAACTCCTTGTTTATTCCTTTTTTCTTGATCAGTGTAGGGATGCTGGTGGACATTCGGGTGATTACCAGTGGACCAATGGCGCTTATCGTCGCTGGAACCCTTTCCGTGGTGGCTTTGGTAGGTAAGTGGGCAGCGGCATATGCGACACAGCTCAGTTTCGGCTACAGTGGACCACAGCGGCAACTGATTTTTGGGTTGAGCAGTGCCCACGCCGCAGCGACGTTGGCGGTGATCCTCGTAGGCTATAAAGCGGAAATTTTGGATGAAAATATTCTCAACGGCACTATTATCTTGATCTTGATCACTTGTATTGTGGCTTCTTTTGCTACAGAGAGGGCTGGGAAAAAGATCGTCTTGGCCCAAGCCAATGGAGAGGACACTCCTGAAGTGATGGGACAAATCAGTCATGAACACATCTTGCTGCCGATCGCCAATGTGGGCAATTTGGAAAAGGCGTTAGAGTTTGCGCTTTTGATGAAGGATAAGAAATCTAACAACCCAGTATCGATTCTCACCGTGGTGCCCAACGATGAAGAGGCTGAGATCAATGTCCTGAGATCTCGAAGTAAGCTGGAAGAATATGTAAAACAGGCATCTGCTGCAGAAATCAAAGTGAATGTCGTCGCGACAATTGATCACAACGTGGCGAGTGGCATTGCCAGAACTTCAAGGGAGATCATGGCCAACCTCATTGTGATCGGATGGCCCCAACGCACAGGCATGATCGACAGGCTGATGGGAGAAAAAATGGACAGCATCATCAGCAATGCCGACAAAAACATCATGGTCTCGGTGTTTCAGAAACCGCTTTTGACCCTCAAGAAAATCGTGATCATTGCTCCGCCACTGGCAGAACTGGAGATTGGATTTGAGCTTTGGTTGAAAAAGACAGCGAAGATTTCTCAAGAGCTCACTATTCCGATTCTCTACATTGGAGATCCGCGCACACACGAGGCCATCAAGCAACGGTCTTCCAAGCTTCAACTGGCCGCTTCGACCAGCTTTCTTGAGTTCAAAGATTGGGAAGACTTTTTTGTGCTCTCAAGAGACATTGGCGAAAATGATCTGCTCATCTTTATCTCTTCTCGAAAGGGCTCGGTTTCTTATCTCAGTCTGCTGGACAATATCCCATCAAAGATCGAAAAGCATTTTCAACACACGAGCCGCGTAGTGATTTATCCTCAGCAATATGCTCACCACCAGTCGGCAGAAGGCTACGAAGACATTTCTTCTGGGCCGCTCTCTCTGGGGATTGAAGCGATCGAAAAATTGGGAAAAGGATTGGGTGGAATCTTCAAAAAGGAAGAGTAGGCAGAAATAAAAGCACGCCACTGCCAGCAGAAAAGGAAAAGAAACTGCGCACGAGAGAGGTCCTGCGGTATTCCCCTCTCTAGTCGAAATCCATAAAATTCAGCGAGTCACACCCTTACGCATTCAAAAGTTGATTTTGGATCGAGTATGAATCCTATCTTGCGAAGGTGATGGGCACAATGTGCAACAGTGCCACGGTCGGTATTTCTCCTTTCATCCTTAATTGCTAGTTTTTTCTATGACCACCAAAGCGACCAATCTGATTCGACAGATTATCATCTATAGCAACTTGGATTCGGAAGTAGATGATTTTGATAAGATCCACGCCACCATAGAGAAAGATGTAATTTTCAAAGGGACTAATCTTTGGATCCTGATCTTCGCGATTCTGGTGGCTTCCGTAGGTCTCAACATGAACTCTACGGCAGTGATCATCGGAGCGATGCTCATCTCACCGCTCATGGGTCCTATCAATGGGATTGGCTATAGCATTGCGACCTACAACATGCAGTTGTTTCGCAAGTCGATCAAAAATTTTGGCTTTGCTGTCGGTGCAAGTCTCTTGGCTTCGACACTGTACTTTGCCATCAGTCCCGTGTCCACCGCTCATTCCGAACTTCTCGCCCGGACCAGCCCCACGATTTATGATGTACTTATCGCTTTCTTCGGTGGGTTGGCGGGTATCGTGGCCATCAGCAGCAAGCAAAAGGGGAATGTGATTCCGGGAGTGGCCATCGCTACGGCGTTGATGCCTCCCTTGTGTACTGCTGGCTACGGTCTGGCCACTGCTCAATTCAGCTATTTCTTTGGCGCCTTCTACCTATTTACCATCAACACGGTCTTCATCGCGATTGCGACTTTGATGATTTCCCAAATCCTTAAGTTTCCAATCCGGACGATCGTTGATCCCGCCCAGCGACTCACCATCAATCGTTGGATTAGCTTTGTGATCACGATCACCGTGATTCCAAGTATCTACTTTGGGTATGTCCTGGTCAAGAACGAGCAGTTTACAGAGAATGCAACCAGATTTGTGAACAATGTAAGCGTGTATGAAGGAAATTATTTGCTTCGCTATGAAATCAAGCCACAGTTGAAATTCATCGAATTGACGTTCGGAGGTACCACCCTGACTGAATCCCAAAAGGAGGTGATCAAGTCGAAAGCCAAGGACTTTTCTCTAAAAGCAGAAAATGTCAAGCTACTCCAGGGACTGGCCCTAGACACGCGCGATGAAGTGAACTCAGAGGTAAATTCTCTCAAAGCAGAAATTAATCGGTTGGGGTCTTTGCTCAATGAAGCTCAAAGAAAAGAGGACAGTCTGCTGCAACAATCGCTCAAGGGAGGGCAACTCCTCGCAGAAATCAAAACGCTGTTTCCTGAAATCAGCACCTGCGCATATTCCACGGGAAGCATTCATCAAGATTCGGGCAAGGTGGTGCGAGATGCGCGCTTTGTGGTGCTACAAGGTAAGACCCAATCGCTCAAGGAGGCTGAAAAGGCAAGATTGGACAGATGGCTCAGGGAGCGATTCAAACCAGACAGTGTTCAAGTGCTCTATTCACCTCTTTAGGGTCCTAGCCAAACAAAAACCAACAATGGCTGTGGGTGTGAATTTCGAGATCACATGGCCGACAGTGATAGGGAGTTGTTCACAACAATTGGCAGTTTTCCACAAAGTGAAGGCTGATATTCACAAGTTCTCCACAAATAAAAGAGTGCAGATCAACCGTGATGGCGCAGTTTGGTTTATGCTGTGCTGGAGGACGCATAACAAACGAATGCCATAAAAAACTCGGCAAGCTGGCCAGCTTGCCGAGTTGGTGTTGGAAGTGCGGATGAGAGGACTCGAACCTCCACAGCCTTTCGGCCACTAGAACCTGAATCTAGCGCGTCTACCAGTTTCGCCACATCCGCAGGATATGGGTTGCAAATATAAACTTGGTTTTTTATTTCCACCAACATTATTTCACTTGATTTATATTGACCTCGCCCCCATTGAACACTATGTCACTACGGCCTTGCCTCCTCTTCCTCTTGCTCCTGCTCTGTCTCCTTCCCGAAGGTTTCACGCAAAAAATCCTTGCATTAGAGAACCCCAAAAAGTTCAAGCGTATCATATTTCAAGTGGGCGATCCTATCCGTTTCGGCACAGATGACTCACAAGCGAGATTCAGCGGAATGATCGAGTCGGTCGATGATTCGGTGGTTGTGATCGTCAAAGCTGTGAAGGTCGAAAACGAAGGCGATGGGACAAACAATTTGTTTCGGGACTATGTCCCGATCAGGGAAATCACGGTGGTGTACAACCTTGACCGCGACTGGTGGTATTTTTTTCGGAATGCTTATTCAGGTACTGCGCTCATCGGTGGGGGTGCTTTGGTCGCCATCAGCGTGATCAACGCATTGATAGAAAATCAAAATCCCGATCCCGCAAGTATCATCATCGCCAGTGGAATCTCCGCCAGTGGACTGTTGGCTCGAACCCTTGGTCGAAATAAGTATAAGCTCGGAAAACAATGGCGGCTTCGGGCCATGGAGCCCATGATATTGGATTCGGAGCTCCCTCCCAGCCCATAAACTCTGAAAAGGCTTCAAAATTGATTGAGGAGGCCCAAGTGAATCCTGCCCCGCGAAGGTTGAAAGGATTGATCTTCACTCACCCCAATTCCATACACGATCGATAAAAGCCCAGCCTTGGTTCCATACTGCATACCGATCCCAGACCCGAAAGCCCTCCTGTTGATGTCAGATACTTTGTCTCGCAACAAAGCCAAGTCCAAGAACCCAAACAAGTAGGAGTCGCGCTCCAACTGCAAGCGATATTCCAGGGTACTGATGGTGAATAAATCGGCGAAATACTGATTTTCATTAAAGCCCCGAAGGGAATACACACCTCCAATCTGCCGTTGATCATTCCGCAAATATTTTTCCATGCCCAGCCAGTAGCTGTAATTACCGAGGTGAATCACTTGCCTTTTGCCCAATGGGACGAAATATCGGAACCGAAATTCTGCTTCTTGAAGCCCTTGTTCCGCCGGCACCGATGTGTACCATTCTGGACGAATTTCCCTCAACAATACATTTTCTCTCACTTCTCTCCTGCCGAGGAGAAGGGTAAGCGAACTTTCCAGCCCTTGACGAGGATTGTTGCGGTAATCCAGTTTGAGATATGAAAATCCGACGCCTACTAGCCTTCGAGTCCCATCGAGTTGGTCGGGGACCAACTTGGCGGTGTCTTTGACCGCTTCCTCAAGAAGACGAGAATCAATGCCTTGATAGGAGATTTTTGCCTGAAAGTAAGGCGAGAAATGATAGAGCAAGCCCGCCTCGTAGGTCAGGTTTTGGAACAACTCTTCTTGTTTCTGTAGCTTCAACCCTCCTTCTACCTGAAATGGTGTTCGGAACAGGTAGGGCAATCGGGTGAAGATATCGACGAGTTGAGAGGTGCCGGGCAATTTTTGAAATTCCAGGCCGATGATCTCTCCCATTCCTAGCGGGCTCACCAAGGTAATGTCAGCCGTGACAGTAAACTGAAAGCGATCTCCGCTATTGGGAGGAGCAGGTAATAGACCCGCCAGCACGTCAAACTGATTGGACTTTCGTTGCTTGAGGTCCACAGTGATCAGCGCCTTGCCTTGATCGGTATAAGCCACGAGCGGCGGTTTCGAAGATTCATAATATACGGTATTGTTGAGCAGCGTGGGGATGGCTTCTACCTGAGATTGATCAAACAAATCTCCAGGGCGAAGTTGTAGAATCCCCCATACAAAAGAGTCTGGCTCCTTTTTCTTACCTGTGAAGCGAATGCTGTCAATCCTGATTTCGGGTCCTGTCTCGAATCTATAACTCGTCTTGGCGTAGCGATGCAGAGAATCATCTGCGTATTCCAAGGTGCGTTGAGAAATGGAAGCGAAGGGGAATCCCTCATTTTGCGCGATCTTCAAGCTAGTCTGGAGCCTTTGTTCTACTTCCGGCCAGTGAAGCAGTCGCCGTTTGCGAGCGTAAGAAGACAGCCGACTTCTTTCTCCCCAAGCTGGAGGCAGGCCCGCTACGACGAGGCTGTCCAGCCAGTATTGAGGACCTAGGTGTAGCGAGGCACTAAAGTCTCCTTCGTGCCATAGGAAGTTATCAATTCCAGCCTCCATATGGCCAGCTTCCTGCCAGGTATCCACGATTGTCTGAAGGACTTGGTAGGTTTCGGCAGAGTCTTGGCCTATGCGAGCTAACTCCTTCCTGGCCTGTGCGGGCAAGCTTTTTGGGATCTCTCCAGCTCGAATGAAGACCTCTTGAGAGAGGGCACCGAGTGGAAGAATCATGGCAGCGCACAACATGGATATTTGAAAAAATAAGCGGTTCTTCATGATCTACATTGGTGGCCCCTCAACCAAGAATAAGTTAGCTTTCTGCATCATAAGCGGGATGACTGTGGTCCATCTTTTGTACAAATCGTTGATGCCAACGTGTCAAATCTGAGAGTGAAAGTGGATCTTTATCAAGATGAAAAGATGGCCAATATCCATGAACAGATGCTCTCCATCTCCGAAGGAGTCTCACTTCCCATGGCCTAGATGATACGGATAAGGCATAGGATCAGACGTCCCAGTCAATTCGCCGCTAAGATCCGAAATTCGAAGTGTATAATTACGCTAAAGGTTTTTGTACCTTTCTTAACACGATTCCCGGGACGATCAGGCAGCCGAGTCTCCAAACAGTGAGGTTCTCTTGCGCGTTGTGCACACTACTATTCGCCAATCTCTCACTTTGGCACTTCGGTGCACTTCTGATATCAAATACTATGCAGCGGAAAACCCTACTCATCTTCACCATCGGCGGAGTCCTCCTAGCGGTGATCAGCTCTATGATCGGGATTGGGTTATACAAGGTTTGGTTCGAGACCCCTACGACGTATTATCTGGCTCAGCCCACTTTTTCCAGTGATCGGTCACCCTATCGCCGAGCTGTCAGCGGTCCTGCCGAAGGAGGAACTGTTAATTCCGTAGGGCCATCGTTCGTCGCAGCCAGCAGGCAGGCCAGACCCGCCGTGGTCCACATTCGCTCATCATTTGATTCGCGAAAATCTTCTTCCTCTCGAGATTTTTTTAGCAATCCTTTTCGGGACCAGCTCGAAAAGGAACCACAGGACACGCCTCAAGGCTCCGCCTCTGGATCGGGAATTTTGATTTCTGCCGACGGCTATATCGCCACCAACAACCACGTGATTGAACATGCAGACCGAATGGAGGTCACCTTGTTTGACAATCGCAGATTTGAGGCCAAGCTCATTGGGCGAGATGCCTCCACAGATCTTGCTCTCTTGAAAATAGAAGAAAAAGATCTTCCCTTCCTGTCATTCGGTAACTCAGACGAAGTGGAAGTGGGGCAATGGGTGCTTGCGGTGGGTAATCCCATGGAACTAACCTCCACTGTGACAGCAGGGATTGTGAGCGCGAAAGGACGCAACATCAATTTGCTCCACGCAGATTCTCGCTACGCCATCGAGTCCTTCATTCAAACAGATGCAGCCGTCAATAGAGGAAATTCTGGCGGAGCTTTGGTGGACGAATATGGATCTCTCGTGGGCATCAACACGGCCATTGCTTCCCGTACAGGATACTTTGCCGGGTATTCTTTTGCTATACCTGCTACGATAGCCCGCAAGGTCATGGAGGATTTCCTTGCTTACGGAGAAGTAAGAAGAGGCTTTTTAGGCGTACAAATCCAGGCAATGAATGCCGAATTGGCCGAGGTCACTGGCTTGGACATTGTACAAGGGGCATATGTATCGAGTGTCAACCCGAGTTTGGGGGCCTATGACGCTGGGATCCGCGAGGGGGACGTGATCATTTCTGTCAATGAAATCCCAGTCAATAGCTCTTCTGAGCTTCAGGAACAGATTAGCCGCTATCGGCCAGGAGATAAGGTGAAAATCAACGCCTTTCGGGGAAAGCAAGCAAAAACGTTCATTGTTGCGCTCAAAGCGCTGGATGGTGCTGGACTGCCACTCGCCGACATCAAGTCGGGCGTAGGATTCAAGGGGAGCCATTTTCGCCTGCTCACAGAAGAAGAAGCTAAGAAACTGAAGCTCCGCCAAGGCGTCATTGTCGAGTTTGCAGGTGCCTCCCTTCAAGGTGGAGGAGTCGAGGAAGGCTTTGTGATCCTGGAGGTGGATGGGCAACAAATTTTTACCATTGAGGACTTGGAAGGAGCCTTGATGGCTTCGAGTCGATATGTGAACATCAAGGGAATGTATGAGCCGGGCAAGCTTCAGTCCTATAGTTTCGAATGGTGATGTTCATGTGGTACTCTTCCAAAGGAGTAAGCACAGAATTCAAAACTGTTGGCCTTCTTGCTCGTTCAGATAGGACTTTTTACCACCCGATTCAATGTCCGGCACCACTCATCTCTCTGTTAATTTAAATAAAGTAGCCTTGCTCCGTAACAGTCGGGGCGGCCACACACCCGATCTCTTTCAAATTGCACAGGATTGTGTGGCATGGGGAGCAGACGGGATTACCCTCCACCCAAGGCCCGACGAGCGACATGCCCGAAAGCAAGATGTCATTGACCTCCAGCCGATCTTGCCTGTGGAGTTGAACGTAGAGGGCTATCCTTCGGAATCATTTCTGCAACTCATCGAATCGGTCAAACCTGCCCAATGTACCCTCGTGCCAGATGCACCCGACCAGCTCACCTCGGACCACGGATGGGATACGGTGAAGTTCAAAGGGTTTCTTTTGGACATTGTCCTGAGAATCCAAGCAGCGGGGGTGAGAGTGTCGATTTTTGTCGATCCAGACCTCGATATGATAGATGGCGCCAGAGAAATCGGGACCGATCGCATCGAATTGTACACAGAAAGCTATGCCAGCCAATTCGCACTTGGTCATCCAGAGGCGGTAGTCCCATTTGCGCGCGGAGCTGCATTCGCACATGAATTGGGCCTCGGGGTCAATGCGGGCCACGACCTCAACCTCAAGAACTTAGCGCATTTCTATCAGTCAGTCGTTCCCCTCGCTGAGGTGTCCATAGGCCATGCCCTTATCAGCGATGCACTCTATCTGGGCTTGGAAGATACCATTCGCAGATATCAAGCTTGTCTCGGAAAATACTGACGCCCCGCTGCTTTGCTGAGCAGCAAACAGATCAGTTGGGAGATGAGTTAACAAGAAGATATCTTTGCAGACCGAGAGGCGATTGATATCAGATAATGAGGATCTGAATGAGAGAGGTGAGCCAAAAGCTGAAGTTCGGTGCAAAGCGACCTCTCTCCAACATCCTACTATTCAACTTGCCTCTCGCCCGAATAAAAGAAACGATATGTCGATCAACATGATTGATTCTGCGGCACTCACCAGCCAAAACCTCCCAGGTAATGGCCCGAGGCCTCAGTGGCTGCGCGTGAAGCTTCCCTATGGAAAAGCATTTACGGAAGTGCGGGAAACCATTGACAAGCATCAGCTCCACACAGTATGCGAAAGCGCGCGGTGCCCCAATATGGGAGAATGCTGGGGGGCAGGGACTGCTACTTTCATGATCCTCGGCAATACTTGCACCCGATCTTGCTCATTCTGTGCCGTGGCTACGGGCAGACCAGATACGCTCGACATCATGGAGCCTTATCGGGTAGCACAGGCCATTCAAAAAATGAAGGTCAAGCACGCCGTGATTACCTCTGTCAATCGAGATGAACAGCCCGACCGTGGGATGAATATCTGGGCTGAGACGGTGCGTCAAGTAAGAAAAATGGCACCCGAAACCACGATGGAAACCCTCATCCCAGATGTGAAAGCCAACTGGGATGCCCTCGCTCTCATCACCGCAGAACGTCCCGAAGTTGTGTCTCACAACATGGAGACAGTCAAGCGGCTTTATCGAAGGGTGAGGCCACAAGCCAAGTATGAGCGCAGCCTAGAGCAAATCCAGCGTACCAAAGCGGACGGATGTCGCACCAAATCAGGCTTTATGGTAGGACTAGGAGAGACAGTCGAGGAGGTGTATGAACTCATGGAAGATCTCCTGCGTCACGATTGTGACGTTGTGACGATCGGGCAATACCTTCAGCCTACCAAAATGCATTTGCCTGTCCACGAATTCGTTCATCCGGATTTGTTCCAGCACTATCAAGAGGTGGGGATGAGCTTGGGATTCAACTTCGTAGAAAGTGGTCCATTGGTGCGCTCCAGCTATCATGCTGAGCGGCACTTATAGCGCGGGAGTGCATGAATTATGAGCTTTCTTGCCCAATAAAAACCTTGACCTCCTGCCAAATGCCGGAGGTCATTTCATTAGGCGCGGATACACGCCTCGGCGTAGAAGTCTTCATTTGCTTTCGAAGCTATTCCAACAGTTTCCTTTAGAACAGGGCACAACGAGCGCTGAATTCCATAGGAGAGTGTGTAACCGACAGATTTTTTTGTTTTTCTGGAGCTGAGATATCTTCTCGAATTTAGAGGTTGAAGCGGCCTCTCCCTCGCATCAGAGCAGCAGGGGTTTGTTTTGTACATTCGTAAATTGTTATTTTGGATGGCGTCCCTTAATCCATGCCGTATGAAAAAATTCTTTTACCCACTTTTTATTGCAGTTGGGTTGTTCATGGTCACCAGTCCGGTGCTTGGCCAGTATGAATGGAATAATCTTGGTCCCGATAATTTAGGAAGTATTACGCGCACCCTGGCCGAGCTTCCTGACGGTCGGATCCTCGCCGGTTCTCAAGGTGGAGGTCTTTGGGTATCTGAAAACCGCGGGGTTTCTTGGTCTAGGTTCGTCTCATATGACCAGGCAGGGGGAGATCCTAATGTCACTTCGATCGCAGTCAATCCCAGCACAGGATATATCTACGTGGCTACCGGCGCTGTTGGGTTCCGGACGTCATTTTATGTGAGCACTCTGAACCAGCCAGAGCGGAATTACGACTTCCGTACGGCCCCCGAAGGATTTAAGGGGTATTTGAATGGCCTGCCTGGTACTGGCGTTTGGATTTGGAATGGAAGTTCTTGGTCAAATCAGAATGCAACCACGAATAGTGCGCTATTCGGAACGCTCAACTACAAAGGTCCTTTCGTCGGTATTCAAAAGATCTTGCTTGCTGGCAACCGGATTTTCATTGCCACTTATGCTGGTGTGTACTTTTCGGATAGCCCGGACCTCGCCGTCGTTTTGCCGAGCCAAGGGTCACCTGTGTTTCAGCAATCAATTGTATATGACATTGAAAAAGCTGCGGGCGATGTTGTGATCGCAGGGATCCACAACGTTCGGGAAAACGATTCTTTGTACATTTCTACGGATGGCGGGATCAGTTTTCAGGCCTCGACAGCGCCGATTTTCTATGCGGGAGGCACATTTAGTTTCGGCAGAACCATGGTTGCGGTGGCACCCAGCGACCCCAACACGATTTATGTAGGTGGCACGGCTGCTAGCGGAGAAACTAACGGAATCTTTCGCAGCACCGACAATGGAGCCAGTTGGGAACGATATGCGCCCAGGGGTGGACCAGGGTTCTCTCCGCTTGGCATCACAGGTCGCGATGCCTTTTTGCTTGAGGTCTTTCCAGACAACAAAGACGAACTGATCATCTCTGGCAACAACTGGTACACCTTTCTTAATGATCGAGGATGGACCCAGACGGCCAGGCATGATTTTCCATTTGCTGAAAATTACATTCCTAGGAGAATGTACTCCGTGCTCTTCCTGGATGGTGGACAAACGATCTTTGTCGGAACTGGAAGCCAAATCGCAAGGTCCGATGATCGCGGCGCGACTTTTTCACAAAAGTCCAAAGGCTACGAAAGCCACGTTACTTACTCCGTGGCATCTACAGGCATTACAGGCCAAGACGCCATTCTCGCAGGAACACCTAACATTGGCACGATCTACAATCAAAACTTTACGAATGCCAACCCAGTCCTTCGTCAAGGCTTTGGAACTGTTCTTGGAAATAATCACGGCCTCGTTGCTGCTTCCGCTGTGTTTCCTGGATCGCTATTGGCACAGGGCAGTGATCGGGGGGTTGAGCGTTCGCTCAACAGCGGAGAAAATTTTGAGCGCTTCTATGGTTCGACCAACAGTCCTCAAGTCGCTGGGCTCACTAATCCAGGTGTGGATACCCTCATCGACCGCCAGAATGATCAGACAGCTGGAGGTGCTCTGTTTGACAACCGCCTTGGGGCGCAGGCCATCTGGGCCCTAGATGAGCGGTTTCCAGCCGAAGTGATTGATGCACCGATCACCAACAAAGATAGCATTCAAGCGAAGTCAGCTTCGTTGCTCTTCTTCTGCTCTGGAAAATACCTCTGGGTAGCGAATGGCGCTTTTGGCGATGCCCTACAGGTGAAATGGAATCGCGTCACGAATCAACTTGTGGATGGGGTCACCGAGTTTATTACCGCTATGACTGTATCGGAAGATCCATTTCATACAATTTGGATTGGGACCAGCAAAGGAAAACTATACCGTGTGATCGGCGCTCATGACTTGGCTACTTTCAATGCGACGACCAGCGTGTCTCGAATCGATAATCAAGCTACTTCGGGTCTTTCCAGCATGGTTGGACGCTGGATTTCTGATGTAGCGGTTGATCCAGCCGACCCAAATCGTGTCGCGATCACCTATGCTGGATATGGAGGAGATGTAGCAGCCACGACAGCTTTTATTTGGATGACTCAGTCAGGGATCTCTGCACCAACTTTCTACCAGTTGCAGCCAGGTCCTAAAGAGCCGATGTATTCTGTGAGCTTTGTTAGGAACAATAATGAGTCCGTACTCCTGTTGGGCACCGAGCGGAAACTATATTCTATCACAGGGATTTCGCTGGTGGGCACTCAATTTTTTACCGGAAGCTGGCGCGACGAGCTGGGCGGATTGATGGGAAATGTCCCCATTTATGATATCCATGTTCGCAGATACAAGGCTACGATTTTGGACGAAGAGACGCTTGACTTCAGGGTTGAAAGGGATAACACCGTCTTCGTTGCTACGCACGGTCGGGGCATCTGGTCCACGACTTCGTTGGTGGGGGGAAGAGAAGAGAATACAGAGTCGAAATTACCTTTGGCAGAGGCAAATCAAGTGAAAGCCTATCCCAATCCTGTGACTGGTGGGGCAATTTTCCTGGAACTCACTTTGAAAGAGCCAACAGAAGCCACCATTACCTTGATGAGCTTGGACGGTCGCGTGGTTCACACGCAATCAAATGCGGTGGAGACGAGTAATTTTGTCGCTAACATTCCCACACAGCGGTTGGCTTCTGGATACTATCTCTATCGGGTAGATCTCAAGGGGCAATCAGGCGGGGAAACATTCCGCGGAAAGATTTTCTTACTAGAATAATTACTTGACTGATCTACGGAAAAATCCCCTGCCGAAAGGAAGGGGATTTTTTTTGTGGGAAATTCCAGGAAAATCACCCCCGCTCAAAGATTTCCTCTCAATGCTTGTTCCCGTTCAATGGCTTCAAACAAGGCTTTGAAATTTCCTTTACCGAAAGACCTAGCGCCCTTGCGCTGAATGATTTCGAAGAAGAGCGTAGGTCGGTCTTCGATCGGTTTAGTAAAAATCTGGAGCAAATAGCCTTCCTCATCGCGATCCACTAAGATCCCCAATTCGCGGAGATCAGCCAGGTCTTCATCAATGCTGCCGACACGGTCCAACACTTCGTCATAGTACGATCCTGGGACTGTCAAAAACTCCACGCCGCGCGAAGTGAGTGATTTTACTGTCTCCAAAATGTTGCCTGTCCCTACGGCGATATGCTGCACGCCGGGACCTTTGTAGTAATCTAAATATTCTTCGATCTGGCTTTTCTTTTTCCCTTCAGCAGGCTCATTGATCGGAAATTTCACCTTCCCCGTTCCATTGCTCATCACCTTGGACATGAGCGCCGTGTAGTCAGTAGAGATATCTTTGTCGTCAAAGGACACCAATTGCGAAAATCCCATCACATCCCGGTAGAATGCGCACCAGCGATTCATTTCATTCCAGCCGACATTGCCTACCATGTGATCGATGTAGCGAATCCCCGTGGCGCTAGGCTGAAATGCGGGGTTCCACGGTCTGTAACCGGGCAGAAAAGCCCCTTCATAGCCATCTCTTTGCACAAAGAGATGAACAGTATCCCCATATGTGTGGATGCCTGAGATGATGACTTCTCCCTGTGAATCTTCTTTTTTGGTAGGAATGAGAAAGGGTGTCGCTCCTCGCTTCACGGTCTCTTCAAACGCAGACATTGAATCCGGTACGGTGAGAGCGATCATTTTTACCCCATCGCCGTGCATGTGGATGTGGGCGGCAATATCGCTGGTGGGTTGGAGAGGGGTAGTGAGTACCAGGCGGACCTTGTCTTGGCGCAACACATAAGAAGCGCGATCACGAATGCCCGTCTCAGGTCCTGCATAGGCCTCTGCTTGAAAGCCAAAAGCCGTACGGTAATAATGGGCAGACTGCTTGGCGTTGCCTACGTAGAGCTCTACATGATCAATGGCCTTGATGGGGAGAAAGTCTTGCATAGATGGGAAATTTGGGTGCGAGAAGGTGAGAATAGCAGCAACGGAAGGACCGGGGACATCAGCGTGATCGCAGCAAGTTGAGAAAAATGATTGTCAGGACCAACGACTGTGGGGAAAAGATGAGTCACGCTCATCCTGTACCCTCCTCATGAGAAACGGCAGAAAAGGCTTTATCCATAAAGCCTTTTCTGCCGCAAAATGTCTGGAGAGGTGAAATTGGTACAGCCAGCGTCCTTTAGTTTCCGCCGAGGATCATGGGCAGCCCTTTGTCACCACTGCCGACAATGATCACCTTTGAGTTTGGTGAATTTGCCAGCTCAAGGGTCGCCTCAATCCCTTTGTCTGTGAGGATTTTATCCGTGAGCGAGGCATTCAAAATCTGATTAGACTCTGCCTTTCCGCGAGCTTCAGTCACTCTACGCTGTGCTTCCAGTAATTCTCTTTGAAGCAGATATTCGTATTTGAGCGCTGCCTGCTCGGCCTCCAGCTTGTCTTCGATCGCATCTCTTACCTTAGCAGGTAGTACAATGTCCCTGATCAAGGCTTCCCGTAGCTCAATATAGTTTCGACCAAGCGCTTGCTCAATGTCAGAGCGAATGAGCGCTTGCACGGTATCGCGCTTGGTGGAATAAAGCTGCTCTTCCGTGAATTTGCCAATGACCTTTCTCACGGACGAGCGAACCTCGGGCCTCACGAGGGTGTTGAGGTATTCTTTTCCAAACTGCTCGTGCAAATCGCCGATACTATTGTATTTGGGGTGAACCCGAACCGTGATGTCCAGCTTGATGGTGAGTCCATTGGCAGACAAGACTTCCATTTGCTCTTCCTGGCTGTGCTCCCGCACGTCGTAGATGTACATGCTGTTCCAAGGGGCGACAATGTGGAACCCTGGATTGAATAGATTTTCTTTGTCCAGTCCCGAGCCAAATGGACGAAAAATGACACCCCGTTGTCCGGCTTCGATCGTGGTGAAAGTGCCCGAGGACAGAAAAATAATGAGAAGGAAGCCCACGAATACCAGAATGCTGGTCGTGATGACGCGTTGTTTATTCATAACGAAAGGATATTTGGGGTAAAGGAGGGCGGTTGACCCTCTAGGGTTGAAGAAAAATGTCGAATGGAAGGGGAATAAGCAATAAAATTTTCAAAGCCGTATGCTCGGTGTCGAATTACTCTGGGATAGCACCTGAGAGGGCTTGGCCATTCGTTGCGGGACGTTCTAGACTCGCGAAGTGAGCCAGCGCTTGGAGCCGCTGAAGGAGTGGCGGATGGGAGTAATTCATGAATACATACCAAGGATGTGGTGTGGCATTGCTGAGATTTTCGGCATGAAGTTGCAGAAGTGCGCGCTGGAGTGGCTGAGAGGCAAAGGTCTCGGCGGCGTATCGATCTGCTTCAAACTCGTTTTTTCGCGACAGGGCATTGAGCGATACACCGATCACAGTAGAAATCGGGCCATACAAGATGCCGAATCCAATCATGTTGAGGTGAATTGACCACTCCGATCCGCCCAAAGCAAGGGAAAGCGCTGGAGAGAACAGAAATTTTGACAGGATAAACAGCATCAATCCGGTCTGCAACAAGCTAAGCACCAGCCCTTGATAGATGTGTCGCTTTTTGTAATGACCAATTTCGTGGGCCAAGACCGCGACCAACTCTTCTTCGCTGTGTTGGGCGATCAGCGTGTCGTATAAAACGACCTTCTTTCGTTTGCCCATCCCCGCAAAAAAAGCATTGGCCTTTGCCGATCGCTTGGAGCCGTCAATGACCATTACATGGCTCAAAGGAAAATTCACTTTCGCAGCGTACGCTTCAATGGCAGTGCGCAGACTGCCACTCTCCAAGGGCGTCAGGCGATTGAATAACGGCAGGATCCAACTGGTATAGAACAAATTCATCAGCAGCATCACAACACCAAGAAACAGCCAAAACCACCACCAGAAAGATTCGCCCAGCAATTGAATTAACCAAAGAAGGATGCTCATAATCAATGCCCCAAATACAATCGTCAAGGCGTAACCTTTCGCTTTGTCCATCCAAAAGGTGCGCTGCGTGGTGTGATTGAATCCAAATTGGGCTTCGATCACAAAGGTGCGATACCAAGCAAAAGGAAGCGACATCCAATCACCAAAAAGATAAAGCACGCCAAAAAATAGCAGTGCAAGTGCGATAGGGTGTTCTGTAATGCCGCGTAGTAGTTCATCGAGCCAGCCTAAGCCTCCCCAGGCCAGGATCGGGATGATCAGAACAAAGCCGATCACGGATTGGACCAGCCCAAACCGCACATTTACCCCATGGTACACCCGGCTTTTGGCGTACTTTTCTGGATCCAATTTCCCAGCTAATGCCGGGGGAACTTCGCGCTGATGCGCAGAAAAGTTCAGCCAAGTGAGTCCCCAATCCAGCAATTGATCAAAAACGGTGATCCCGATGAGGAGAAATAATATTGAATTCGCTTCCACTGAATGATGCACGTTACGGAGTTGATCAAATGTAGCAAATTCGAGCCACCGAAGGGGAGATTTGTCTCCCTATAGAATTGTCATTGAATAGGAGTTGACAAAGAGGGTAAATAACCAAGAGAAGGAGATCTGGCTATCGGTCGAGCGCTCTGGAGATGAGCAGATAGTATTCAAATAAGCCTCCCTCTTTGATTCGCTCCCTTTTTTCGATGCACCAAAGGTCAGTTCCCATGTGGGCTTCATATTCTTGAAGAGAGAATTGGTGTGGGTGCAAGATGTCTAGTGGAATCAGCTGAAGAATGCGCTTGGCTGCTTCTTTGACGTGCACATCAATGGTCATCACCAAGTGACCTCCGGGCTTGAGAAGGGCATGTAGGTTGTCCATACAAAGCGATAAATCCTCCACATGGTTGATGACGTTGAGGCAGAAGATCAAATCAAATGGTTGCCCGGAACTGTATTCCTCCAAGCGGCTTTCTTGAAAGAAAACGGTAGGGTAAGCACTTCGCTGAAAGTGTGGCATCGACTCATAGTGCGAAAGCAGCGGGTCCACAGCGGTGACATTGTGGTGAGGTAGCGCAGTAAATATGCCAGCTGGTCCACATCCTGCATCCAAAATTCGCAGGGATTTGCCTTCAAAGAGAAGAGGAAGGCTTGGTGTGATTCGTGCTAAAAACTGTTCCCAGTACTCGATTTTCCAGCTCAAGTACGTCTCTTTGGGCTTTCTCAAAAGGTACCAACGCCACCACTGCTGCTCAAAAAACTGAGCGATCCGCCATCGAAGAGAAGTAAGGGGCTTAGAATTAATTTTCACTTCCATCTATTCCACGAAATTGCCCTCAATCTACCTCACTAGGCTTGCAATCACAAAAGACACTGACTGTCCCAAGTTCTACAAGGAGAAAGTTTTCAAAAGGAAGGTGGAACCAAATTCTTGTAGTGTCCATTCAATTGCGCGCGCGCTTTGAGCCGCTCCGTCTCTCTTACCACGGGAAGAATATGCTGGAGGTGGTCAAAAAGGTAGTTGAGTCTGCCGATCTCATTGCTCATGCCGAGCAGCTCCGCTTCTTGACGTAGCGTCAACCCTAGATCGTGGGCAATCTTGTAGGCAGTGATATCCGAGGGGGTGTCGATGGTGGATTTGTGAATCCCTAGTGCATCATGTAGCTGAAACATCAGATCAAGAATTTCTTGCTGCAAGTCAGCTAAGCGTGTTTGATCGAAGTTATCATCCTCGACCATCGGAAGACCCATCGCGCCAGGGTAGAGCTTATCTGGACTGACAAGGAAAAATCGCTCAATGCGGAATTTGTTTTTACCGATAATCGTGACATTCGACTCTCCAGAAGGGAAGCGCTGGTCCACCCGCTGAAGTTCTACTATCGTAGCGACATTCATCATTTCCTGCTCAATCACAGGTGGAATGCCGAACATAAACCCTTCTTCTTCACAATCTGAAATCAGTTGTTGGTATCTCGGCTCGAAGATGTGAAGCTTGAGCGTCTCACCAGGGAAAACTGCCAAACTCAGCGGGAAAAGGGGTAGGTAATCAGACATAGCAAGCGTTGGAAAAGAGGTTCTTGGAGTTCGTTGTCAGGGAGCAAGTGAATTAGCCTGATGGCTTGAGGACCATTGGTAAAAGAAGAAAATGAGGGATGAGAATTTGTAGAAATAGGCTGCCAGCGTTTTACATCAGATACTGAAGTCATTTGGTCCAAAAAGACTGTATCCAAGCGGGAAGATCCCATGCCGTTGATTTCCACAAACGAGAAACCTTCCATCTCCACGCTTTGTTTTCTATGGCCATCCACAACAGAACGCTCCCATATTCTATCATGATCAACCACATTGATTCCTCCACTGGATCACTGCGATAGGCAAGGTAGGTCCAAGGGAGCCACAGAGACCAAATCAGCGGAAATCGCTGCCCAGTCAGTGGCGCGAGTGCCACCAAAGTGGTAATATACCAAGGATGCACGATCAGACTCAACAAAAAGTAGGTCACCAGGGAGAAAAGGATGGCTCCCGGCCAGTTTTCTGCCTTTGCATTTCGCTCCAGCAATGCGCCCAGTAATATTAGGACCGCAGCCACCTGGCTCAGCTGTGGACCGACTTCCCGGATGATGTTCCATCCTCGATCTTGGTAGCCAAACCAGCGGATCACATACCAGATGCTCGCATTAAATTCAAAGCGATTGACGTAGAGTTCGAGGCTTTTGCGAAATCCCATGATCATCTCTTCGCTCAGCAAGGGCGAAAACAGAAGGAGTACCGTGATTCCGGTCGTGGTGGCATACAAAAAGGCTCGCTTCCACCCTAAGCGCCAGAGCAAGAAGGGCAAAAACATGAGCGGCAGAAGCTTCGTCGCTACAGATAGGCCCAGAAAAATCGAGGAAAGGAGGAGTTTTTTTCTAAGTAAGAGATGGACGGCTGCCAGCAAAAAAGGGATCATGAGAGCCTCGAAGTGGAGGCTACCGCACAACTCAACAATCACTAAGGGATTGAGACCATACCAAAGGACCCATTGGCTGGGCTTACCGAGCTGCACAAGGAGCTGCCGAAGGAGGAAGAGCGTAGTAATTTCGCCTGCCAATACGACAGCTTTCATCACCCATACGCCGCCCAATATCGAACCCGCCGATGCGCCAAGCATAAAAATTCCTTGGAGAATCGGCGGATAAATTGTGAAGTAGTCGGGGGAATTAAGTTGCAAAAACCACTGAGCAGACAAACCAAGGGATTCCAGCTGCTGAGGGGCGGCGGCCAAGGTGCTCGGTAATACTGTAAAGGGATTGATCCCTTGCAGAAGCAATTGACCGTCCCAAAGAAAGCGGAAGTAGTCGTCGGACAACATCGGGACGGCCAGGGAGGCGATCACTCGAAGGGCGATAGATAACCCCAAGCCCCAGCGAGATCGTAAGTCTAAGTGGGATTCTTCCTTTTTTTCCAAGTGGGAGGAGCGAATGAGCCACCAGCCATATAGCACGAATAAGAGCATCCACAGCCCAAGCACTTGCGCAAAATCCGAGCGTTGGGCACCAAAAAGTAGCCAATAAAGGGACACCCCCGCCGGGACACTCCCCAAAATCAGATCAGAAGCTGCCTGATGCTGGATCCAGCTTATCACCGCCTTCATGCCACAAAGTAATCATTCCTCTCGCTGGCCACGAAGTGGATCGATTATTTTTTCAGCTATCGGGATTCTATTTCTGATAAGTTGGCTGGGATCAATACTTGAAATCGTTGATACAGCTTCATAAATGACTGAGCATAAGCGCAGGCAGGGATTATTTGAATCTTTTCTTGAAGTGCCAGTTCGAGCACATATTCCAGCACCTGTGCGTGAACATTCATGCTGCGAAGGTGGCTAGGGACCTGCACCTGATCGATCTGCCAGAGGTGGTCGTTCAGGCACGTGTAAGTCACAGAAATTTCCTCGGCACCAAGGGGTAAGAAAAACTTACTGGCGGATTCATCGTGAAGAACCCGGAGGTTGAGGGCTTGGCGAAAATCTTTTTTCATAACTCCGAAATAAGTTGGTTCAACGCGCTAAGCTGGTGGTGTAATTAATTAAACAGTCATTCAATGTATCAAATAACATCTTATTGGATAGTCTCAGCAAAGGTATTTCATCAACTCTCTTACGCAGCCGAAATTTCCGTTGAATCATAAGATCTTCCCATTAGCCAGAAAAAAGAAGCTGGATGCTCCTTATGAGAACAACCAGCTTCTGCTAATATCAATGAAATCTTACAAATAAGCCCCTACTGTCTGCAAATGCCGCACTCGTTCCACGATGGCCGCGGTGTCATATCCACACTCTGCCCAGAGCTCTTTCTGAGATCCATGATCTACAAAGCGATCGGGAATTCCTAAGCGCTCCACTCGTGCCTGGTACCCATGGTCCACCATCCACTCAAGCACAGCCGATCCAAATCCCCCCATAATGGCACCATCTTCTACCGTGATGACTTTGCGAAAATTTGAGAAAATCTCATGCAACAACTCTCCGTCCAGCGGCTTCACATACCGCATGTCGAAGTGTGCAGGGCGCAGACCGTCTTCTTGTAGCTTTGAAATGGCTTCTTGAGCGAAGTTTCCTGGATGTCCTATGCTGAGAATGGCTACCTCTTCACCATCACTGACTTTTCGCCCTTGGCCCACCGGAACCTCCCGAAGTGGCCGCTGCCAGTCCACCATCACACCTTCTCCTCGCGGATAACGGATGGAGAAGGGACCTTCGTTCCATAGAGAGGCTGTGTACATGAGGTTTCGGAGCTCTTCCTCATCCATAGGTGCCGAAACGACGATGTTCGGCACGCAGCGAAAAAAGGGAATGTCGAAAGCGCCGTGGTGCGTAGCGCCATCTGCGCCCACCAAGCCGCCTCGGTCCAGGCAAAACACGACGGGCAGCTTTTGTATCGCCACATCATGTATCACTTGGTCATAAGCCCGTTGCATAAAAGTAGAATAGATGTTGCAGAATGGCTTGAGTCCTTGTGTGGCGAGCCCAGCGGAAAATGTCACCGCATGCTGTTCTGCAATGCCTACATCGAAAGCGCGATCGGGCATTTGATCGATCATGAGATTCAGGCTACACCCGCTCGGCATGGCAGGAGTCACGCCTACGATATTTTCGTTTTCTCGCGCGAGTTCGATGAGCGTTTTGCCGAATACATCTTGATATTTGGGTGGCTTTGGCACATCGTTCTTCGGTTTGAAAATTTCACCCGTCAATTTGTCAAACAGACCCGGTGCATGCCATTTGGTCTGATCCTTCTCGGCGAGTTCAAATCCCTTGCCTTTGACAGTGACGCAGTGAAGTAATTTGGGACCTGGAATTTCCTTCAAATCATCCAGTACCCGAACAAGATGATTAATGTCGTGTCCGTCGATGGGTCCAAAGTAACGGAACCCAAGGGCTTCGAAGAGCATGCCCGGCTTGCTGGCAGCAGTGAGAGACTGCTCGAGTTTCCTTGCGATCCCGCGGGCATTCGGTCCAAATTTGTCCAGCTTCCCCAATAATTTCCACAGTTCGTCGCGGATCTTATTGTAAGTATGGGAAGCCGTAATGTCTGTCAAGTATTCTTTCAATGCCCCTACATTGGGGTCGATAGACATATTGTTGTCATTTAAAACAACGAGCATGTCAGCCTTTTCTCCTCCCCCGTGGTTGAGTGCCTCGAAAGCCATGCCTCCCGTCAGTGCCCCATCTCCTATGACCGCCACGACTTTCCGATCATCCTGTTGGTAGCGCGAAGCAATCGCCATTCCTACCGCTGCAGAAATAGAGGTTGAGGAATGCCCCACCCCGAAAGTGTCATATTCGGATTCTGACCTTTTGGGGAAACCCGAAACGCCCTGATAAATCCTGTTGGTATGAAATTCTTCTCGCCGACCCGTGATCACTTTGTGCCCATAGGCTTGATGCCCTACGTCCCAGATCAGCTGATCTTTGGGGGTATTGTACACGTAATGGAGCGCCGTAGTCAACTCTACAACCCCGAGACTGGCCCCAAAGTGTCCACCGTTTACAGACACAGTCGAGATCAAAAACTCCCTCAATTCTTCGCAAAAAGCATAAAGTTGTTCTGGCGCCAACTTTCTAAGATCTTCGGGACGATTGACTTGCGCAAGGAGAGGGCCAGGTTGGATTTTCATAAAAAAGCTTCGCAGGGTAAATTTTAAGAACTATTCCCTAACTCTGAGGGCCAAGAAATTGTTGTAGAAGGCTCAAAAATAGGAGCTTTGATGATCAAATCCCATTTTGATGAATAGCGCTTCTTACGGAGCGCTTTGAGGGGTATTGAAAGCCTTGCATTTGGTACAGAAGACGACTATCGATAAGGTCGTTTCAGTCTTATTCACGCGGCTCAACATCTTCTGCTCAATATCAGAAACTGAGGAATAGGCAGTAAATGAGGACTTCCAACATACGACTAAACTTGAGATAAATATGGACTCTACGGCAATTTGTTTAGCTCGCGAAGTCGAGAAAGTCGTGGTAGGCCCAAAAATGGAAATGGTCCCTCTCCATAAGGAAGAAGGACCATTTCACAGAAAGTACAGAAAACTAAACCTGATGTCAAGGTTTTGGATACTCGATGGAAGCGCTCCCCACGTCTTTGGCAGCAATCTCGCCATAGACGGCTTTGATCACCTCTGCACCCAAGCCGATCATGTTCGGGTTATCGGGGCGAAGCCTGGCGATAATTTCTAGCTCTACAAACATGGTCGTGCCGGGCACCGCAAGCATTACCTTGCTGCCAATGGGCAGGGTTTTGTGATACGCGTAGTACTCCGACTTGGGAGATTTTGCTTTGACAGGCTGTATGGTCCCCGTTTCTTTGATCCTGAAATAAGACACACCTGTATTCATGTCCACTACTTCCCGCTCCTGGTAGTTGTATGGAAGGGTACTCACAGGTTGTGGGCGCATGGTTGCGGCTTGTTGGGCAGCCGCAGCGGCCTGATTAGCAGCTTGGGTGGCAGCGGCTGCAGCGGCGGGAGGCGCATAGGTCATCGTCTGGGTAGCAGCGGGGTAGGTTGGTGTGAGGTTGCTGTTAGATCCCGCATTTGGCCTGGAAAAGGCATCTTCGCCAGTCGCAAAGTACGGTCCCGGATCATCATAATACACATTCCCATCGAACTCTGGCTGTGAAGTAGGTCTTGGGGTAGAAGGCGCAGGCCCATAAGCACTAGCGATCGTTTGGTCAATGATCATCAACATCTCTGGGCTGAGATAAGACCTTCCACCACGTAGCTCGCGTAATTCGCGGAGCCGATCTTCCTGCTTGGGGAGGGAGAGTGCAGTGGCGAGAAGGCTGGCAGCTTCGATGTCGTAGCTTTCTGCACTGAGTTTGTCATAGCCTTGTACCCATCCATCCTTTATTTTCTGCTTGCCCGTGAGTCGTACCCATCCATCTTTGAATTCGGAAAGAATGAGGACCTCGCCAGCGGAAAATTGCTGGTTGGTGATGGTAGTTGTGGTGTTTGGTTTTTGAAAGATCGGGGCATCGCTCAAGATGACCACAGATCCTCCGCCGGCCACGACGAAGCCTTGGCTGATCCAACCTTGAGTACCGTCTTTTGTCTCTACGAAAACGTAGTTTCTGTTTTCACTGCGAACAAAGGCTTCTCTCCCAAGGTGGCGCACCTCCTCGGTGTAGGCGATTGTTCCTACGTTTGGAGAGCCTTGGTTGGGATATTCATGCACCCGGACATTGTCCCACGCGCAGATAAAGAAGGTTCCCGGTTCTACGGTTTCGTAATACACGCCGGGTTGGGCTTGGGAAGTCGTCACCAAAAAGGTAGCGATCATCAGGAGTAAATAGCGGCTTTTTTTCATCTGGTTCCGTGTTGGGGTATTCCGGAAAATTGTTGCTGAGACCGGATTTCCGTGTTATTCAGGCGAAAAATATCAATATCATCCCAAAATACAAAGAAAAATTTTCCTCCTACTGCCTTATATTGAGGAAGTTATGATACGTTGCTTCTATCATTACTTGAGAAAGCGCGGTAGTATCAGCGTTGGTAGGTGACAGTGAGGTCTCTAGCGGCGCTAGACCCAAGAAGCGCTTCATAGCAGGCTGCGGGAAGTCCTATCAAATAGGGACTGCCAGCAGGAAGCCTCCCGACGACTCGCAGCTCCACAAATCC
>DAITMB010000044.1:0-35901 GCA_036835375.1 Bacteroidota bacterium | reverse complement strand
TTCCTGAGCGTGGACCCGCTGGCGGGGAAGTATCCTTTCTGGACGCCTTACGCGTTTAGTGGGAATCGAGTCATTGATGCCTATGAACCAGAAGGTAAAGAGTCAGTGGTAGATGGAAATGGAAAACTAACTAGCTATGTAGTCAAACCGGGCCAAGGCCCAACCCAGATTGCAAAGGACAGTAACAATCCTCAAACAATTAAAGAGCATGGCTACATCTTGTGTTCTAAGGTGACTTGGCAAGATGTTGTAGCTTCAAACTGGGATGAATTCCGCCAGAAAGCGAACCTAATTAACCCTGATGATGTAAACGAGCAGGGTTATAAAACCATGAATATTAATCCGGGTGATAAATTATCGCTTTATGATTATTCCTGTAATTTATCAGGTCCTAAAGAAGTTGCGAGAGTTCAGAGAACGAAAATAGGGCTAACTGTAATAGGAGGTGATGGTGGAGGTAGTATCCCTGGCCTTGCGGCAGGTGGTTCATTTTATTCTTCGTATGGGGAAAATGGTATCATACCAAAGGATGCAAATGTTTGGGAAGGGGGGCTTCGAATTAGGTATTACTCCATGGGACTTTCAGGAGCAGCCACTCCTCCATGTCAAATTCAGTAGTGGAGCCGCGTTCCCAATAGCGAATCGGGCGCAGCACGCTGATTTTCATTTTAGGGCCAATGTGGATCAACACCAACTTGGCCTTCAGCCTATTGGCGAGGTGTCAGGAAGGGCTTCTTCTGCCTGTTGAGAAAAATCGGTGGGGCACAAGACGGACTTCATAGCAGAAAACGCGCTTCAGGTAGATGAGAAGGCAGTTTAAGTTAGTGGGTTAAAAAATAAAAAATACGCAATGAAACTGTTCGATTTCCAGATTTTACACAATTCTCTCTATATATCTGATGACTTTTAGCAGCGGGTTCCTTATCCGATTCCTTCGACCAGGAAATGGCAATCATGACATTTCTCTCTACATTTAACCGCTATGGAATCACCTATTTTTCAACATCACATGGGCGAAAATGTCTGCTTTGGCTGCGGGCATCACAATCCTGAAGGTCTTCAGATCGAGTCGCGATGGGAAGGAGATCTCGCTATTTGCCAATGGACACCCACCCAAACCTACTGGGGCTGGCCCAACATCGTCAATGGCGGCGTCATCGCGACCTTGGTGGACTGCCATTGCATGGGTACGGCCATGGCTGCCGCCTACCTCGCTGAAGAGCGCAGCCTAAGCAGCGACCCCATCTATCGATATGCTACAGGGAGCCTCTCGCTGCGCTACCACAAGCCTACGCCCGCTGATCAGCCCCTGATCCTGAAAGCAAGTATCATGGAGCAAAAAGGTCGAAAAACTACCCTTACCTGCGAAGTGTGGTCTGGCGAACAGCTCACCGTAACCGCTGAGGTAGTGGCCCTTCGCGTCGTGGACAGCAGCCAAGTGGTCGAAGGCAATCCTTTTTCGGGGTAAAAATCGCTGGCTGGAAACTGGAATAAGCTTTCGTTCTGCCATCAAAAAAGAACACGAGCCAGACACTTTCGTGACATGGCTCGTGCGACGTAACCCCCCTGGTCACATTCTTCACTAAAAGGCTTTCCTTGATTTGAGCGTAAGGGCTAGAGACTGGATTTTCGTCTTAGAATGTAAAGTAAATCATGGTGAGAAAGGGTCTTCGGGATTCATCGCCTGATTTACGAAGCAGGATTCAATCCAGATTTTTTAGGCTCCCTTTTTCATGAAAAAAAATTTGCTCAACCGCACATTGTTCCCCATTTCCCCGCTACCGCCCCAGATTCTACAGTTTGGTGGTGGAAATTTTATCAGAGGATTTGCCGATTGGGTGATTCAAGAGATGAATGAGCGCCTTGATTATGGCGCTGGCGTGGTGGTCGTAAAGCCGACTCCCAGCCGCAGACAGGATTGGCTCACGGCCCAAAACGGTCTATTTACCCTTTGCCTCACCGCACAGCAGGACGGCCAACCCCTGCGAAAGACCCAGCTCATTGATTGCATTCAGCGCCAAATCGACCCCTATGATTCCCCCGAAGCGCTATGGGAGATGGCCCGCGTCCCCTCCCTGCGCATCGTGATGTCCAATACCACGGAAGCAGGGATTTTTTTCGATCCGCAAGCAACGCTACTTGACGCTCCGCAAGTAAGCTTTCCCAGCAAACTCACTCGCTTGCTTTGGGAGCGCTTTCAGGCATTTGAGGGAGATCCCGCCATGGGGTGGGTGGTGATTCCATGTGAATTACTGGAAGAAAATGGAACCCGATTGCTGGACATCGTGCTCTCCCACGCCAGGCAGTGGCAGTTGCCCATGGCGTTTGAAGCGTGGGTGCGTGAGAGTTGTCATTTTTGCAATACCCTCGTGGACCGAATTGTACCAGGATATCCAGCCGATCAGGCAGAGAAATGGCGGGAAGAGCTGGGATACGAAGACCATTTGCTGGTAGAAGCAGAGGCATTTCACTTGTGGGTCATCCAGGGAACTCCAGAAGTCATGGAGGCATTTCCTGCACACAAAGCCGGGCTTCAAGTGATTTTCTCCGACCAACTCGACACCTTTCGAACCCGCAAAGTGCGAATTCTCAATGGCGCTCACACCTGCATGGTTCCTGTGGCTTATCTCGCTGGGCTGCGCACGGTCAAGGAAGCCGTAGCTGATCCAGCGGTCGGGTTGTGGATTCGAGAACTTCTCCTCCAGGAAATTGCGCCGGGGCTACCGGGCCCACAAGAGGAGTTGCTCGCCTATGTGCAGGACATTCTCCAGCGCTTTGCCAACCCCTTTCTGCACCACGAACTCATCAGCATCGCGCTCAATGCCAGCACCAAGTTTCGCACAAGGGTGATCCCCTCCTTGCTGGCCTGGACGGATACCCACGATAGCCTTCCTCCGAGACTGCTACTTGCCTTGGCGGCTCACTTGGTATTTTACTCAGGGACTTCTAGTGCGGGAAGCATTCCTCTACAGGATGAGCCGGACCGACTGGCTATTTTTGCCAATTGGTGGCGGCAGTGGCGAGAAGGATCTCTGAGCACCGAGAACCTGGTGACGCAAGCACTGGCCCACGAGGATCTGTGGGGACATGACCTCAGCCTTTTGCCAGGAATAGTAGAACTGGTCGCAGAAAAAGTTGATTTAATCCAAGGCGGGCATTTGCTCCAATGCTTGCAAGAGAACAAGGCCTGATTTTGAACTAATCGAAAAAAAATGAAAGGCCCGTAGCGCTTGAATTGCAGCTACGGGCCTTAGTTGTTCCTTTTCTCAAACTTGCTCAGACAGATTCTCAAGTAAGATCTGACATCACAATTCCAATAGCTCAATGTGACGAAACTCCACTGGATGGCTTTCGCTCTGAAGCGAGATCCAGCCTTCGCGAAGCGGCGTGCCTGCGCTTGGTAGCTCAGCATAGACAGGCGAAGCCCCTCCGCCACCAATTTGTGGACGGTAGTAGGTCATGACCGTATCGCCTTCGATGATATGACGAATCAAAGAATCAGCGAACACCTCCACTTGCACCGCCACCCACTGGTCTCCGCGGTAAGTTGCTGAGGTGGAAGGGATACAATGATCTGTGAAAACACTGTCTTTGAGCACGACATGGGTGCCCGGCGTACAGAGATTGCCAGTCGGTCGATCACCTTCTTCTGGCCCTCCCAGCAGCTGCACTTCGATGCAAACAGGAAAATCCTGCTCAACCATCATTGTCTTGGGGTCCTGACAGTGGACCATGATGCCGCTGTTGCGAAATGCCCAATTGGCTCCGCCGGGTGCCTGTTCGCCTGTGAAGCGATATTCCATTCGGAATTTGTATGATCCGTAGGGAACGGCATAAAACAAGTGGCCAAACTTGGAGTCGAAATTTTCATACCCTTCATAGCCAACCTGAATGGTGCTGTCGGAGACCCGAAAGGTGTTCGCGAAATTGTCGCCCAGGGGGTGCCCGGAAATTTTAGGGGTCCAGCCTTCGAGCGAAGTTCCATCAAAAAGGGAGGTCCAAGTCTGTGTTTCGGGTGCTTGTTCAGTGGTCTTTGTCGTGCAAGAAGCGGCAAACAAGACAAGGGCTGAGGTACACCAAGCGAGGAGGGAAAGCGATAGGTGAAATTTCATTTTTTAAAATAGAATAGAAGGAGGAGCCATCGGCGCTGCGTGGAGAGTGACCGAGCGCTTAGCCGCGATGGAGGTAGTAGTTGAGTTGTGCTTCAAGCTGGGGAAAAGTGTGGACAAATCCACTGATTTTTTCTACCAGAAGCTCTTTTTCGCCCTCGGGGAGCGGTTCGGAGACGAATGAGAGCACTTGTGCGATGCATATCTTGCGGCCAATCTCCAGCGGGAGTCGCTGGCTTTCGGGCGTTAGTCGTTGAAAGGCGGGAATGGCCAAAGCTGCGGGTTGATGGACGAGCTGGACAAATTGGAGAATCTGTTCGCCAAATAGCTCTCGAATCTCTTCGTGAGGAAGCACTTCCTCCGGGTAGGCCGCCAGCATGGCGGCAATCAGCACTCGCTGATCAGCCTCCTCATCAAAGCGGATCAAATTGGTGGCCGTCTGGACGGCGACCGACAAGCATGGCCGCCCGTGCGCATAGCGGGCATCCCCTACCCGATCCGCGAGAAAACGGGTGGCCTCCAAGAAATTGAGAAGCACCTTCATGCCGGGAAAGTACACAATTCTGGAGAGGATTTTCTTAGCTTTGAACCGCCCTATTCCCAGCGGGTATGCTATTCCAGATCGGAAACAGCAGGATCATTGACCCGAGTCGCTTCTCCTATTCGATGTCCATTGGGGTCGCTACCTGTGCTCCGCTCGCACAAGAAGCTCCTACTGGCTTTCCAGCCATTGACCAACCCTTAACTTCATGACTTACGACCGTATTAATCACCTCGTCGGCTGGTCCGTGTTTGGGATTTCCCTGCTGGTGTATCTTCTCACTGTAGCGCCCACAGCAAGCTTCTGGGACTGCGGAGAATTCATCGCTTGTGCCAACGAGCTGCAAGTGACCCACCCGCCTGGCGCGCCGCTGTTCATGCTCATGGGTCGAATCATGGCCATGCTCGCCTTCGACCCGAGTTCAGTTGCCTACATGGTCAATCTGCTCTCCGTGCTGGCGGGGGCTTTCACCGCACTTTTCACCTGCTGGGTCACGACCATCATGGCACGCCGCATGGTGGAAAACAAGGAATGGCCTGCCAAGCGAAAGCTGTTTGCGGTGATGGCTTCCGGAGTCGTCGCTGGTCTGACCTGCACCTTTGCAGACTCGATCTGGTTCAATGCTGTGGAAGCAGAGGTATATGCCATGAGCGGCTTTTTCACAGCGCTCGTCGTGTGGTTGATGTTCAAATGGGAAGCAAGGGCGGACGAGCCAGACCACCTGAAATGGATCATCCTGATCGCTTATGTGATGGGCTTGTCTGCTGGCGTGCATTTGCTGAATCTCCTCACCATTCCAGCGCTGGCTTTGATATATTTTTTCCGAAAATTCCCTTTCTCTTGGCGCGGGCTTCTGGCTACGATGGGCGTTTCCGTGCTGACATTGGCAGCCATCCAATACGGCATACTACAGTATTCTGTGGGCCTCGCGCGAGAATTCGAGCTGCTATTTGCCGGGACGGAGACCCGCGACGGCGTGGTGACAGGTGGCTGGAGCATGGGGCAGGGCATGGGCGCGCTGGTGATGGTTCTGATGTTTGTGACCATTTTGGTGGCTATGATCTGGTACAGCCAGGTTCGTCGAAAAGTGGTACTCAACACGGTACTTCTTTCTTTAGCAGCCATTCTGATTGGTGCCTCTTCCTACACCACCATTTACCTCCGCTCCAATGCCAACCCGGCCATTGACATGAACAATCCCGAGAATGTGCTCACTTTCTTGTCCTACATGAAAAGAGAGCAATACGGAGATCGTCCATTGCTCTATGGCCCGCTGTACAATGCGCAAATCAAGCGAAACGAAGAGGGTTATGCCGTGCGCACGCCCACTGGGATGAAGCACATGGTGCTCGACGGACGAAAGCGGTATGTGGAGGATGTGGAGGAGTACGACTACGAATATGACCGCAAAGTGCTCTTTCCGAGAATGTATGAACCGAGCCGATACCGAAGCGGTCCTTATGGATACACTCAGTTTGTGGAGGACAAGGGCGAAGATCCCGACGATCCCCGCGACGATCAACCGACCCGCCTGGAGGACTTGACCTTCTTCTTACAGTATCAACTGGGTCACATGTACTTCCGCTATTTCTTTTGGAATTTTGTGGGGCGCGAAAGTGACATTCAGGACGATGGCTGGGAATCCGGGCTTGCCTTTTGGAAGAGCAACGAGATCACCAGCGACCGCCAGGAAAACAAAGGCCGGAACCATTACTATTTTCTGCCGCTCCTCTTAGGAATGCTGGGAATCATGCGGCAGGTCAACACCCGCGACCGCGACGCGGCCATTCTCGGATTCCTGTTTTTCTTCACAGGCATCGCCATTGTCCTCTATCTCAACCAGTATCCGGGACAGCCGCGCGAGCGCGACTACTCCTATGCAGGGTCTTTCCAGGCTTTCAGCATCTGGGTAGGGCTGGGCGTACTCGGCCTGCTTCATCTCCTCGATAGACTTCGTAGCAAGCGCGACATGGCCGGAGTATGGATCGCAGCGGGCGTCGCCCTGCTGGCACCACTGACTATGGCCGTCCAAAACTGGGACGATCACACGCGCAAGGGGAGGTATGTCGACATTGAATTTGCCAAAAACCTCCTCGACTCTTGTGCTCCCAATGCGATTCTTTTTACAGGCGGCGACAATGATACCTTCCCGCTCTGGTATGTTCAGGAGGTGGAAGGCTACCGCACTGATGTGCGGGTGGCGAACCTGGAGTTGCTGATTTCTGATTGGTACATCGACCAGATGAAATCCAAAAAAAATGACTCCGAAGCCTTGCCCATTTCCATGAAACACGAGGACTACCAGGGCGACCAAGGCATGGTGATTTACCAATATCCCAGTCGAACGATCCTCCTGCCTGTGGACAAAGAAGCTTGCGTGGCCAATGGCGTGTTGTCTCCAGAAGAGGCAGCCTTAGCAGATACGGTCATGGAATGGGATTTCCGGTCTCGGGGTGGAAGCTATTTGCTTCGCAAAGACTCCGTGATCATCGACATTGTGCGAAATATCGCCGCTGACGGCTGGAAGCGGCCCATTTATTTTGGCAATACGATGCCTCCGGACAATTACGCCAGCCTCACGCCCTACTTCCGAAACGAAGGCCTCGCCTACCGCGTCGTTCCGCTCAGGCAATCTGAGCAAACGGTCAACGACGAATTCTATGGCACAATTCGCCTCGACATCATGGAGGAAAATTTGCTCACAAAATTCAAATTTACCGGCCTTGACGATCCCAATGTCAATCTTGACGAGCACATTCGAAACGTCATCATTTCTAATTACCGCAATGCCTTCTACCGCCTCTCTGCTGCGTATGCAGCCGAGTATTCACGCCGAGATTCGATGGTAGAGATCCTTCAACTCCAGCTTGAGGGCGACTCTCTCAACATGGAACCCAGTGCAGCGCAAGCTCAGATCCAGCGCTGGAAAGACGAGATGGCGACGTTCAAGACCAAAACCAACGAAGTCCTCCTCGCCAGCGACGCACGCATTCCCCACGAAGCCATTACCCACACCAATCTCTACCTGCTCCTTCGCCAAGCCGCAGCCCTGGAGACTGTCGGAGATCCGTTGGCTGCACAGCGCTACTACGAATACCTCCGCGAAGAATCCATACAGCAGCTCAAGGACCTCAGCATGATGGGGCAAGAGATCAGCCAGCGGTCCATCGGGCTACAAGCAGCTTTGTTCACCCTGAAATACTACGCCGAAGTAGGCAACCGTGCTGTCGTAGAAAACCTGAGCCGAGAGCTGGATTCCCTCATGGGAGTCCCCATCAGCCAGCAGTTTCTCCAGCAGTTTCAGACACCTTGAGAGAGGCGGTAAAACACCCTTTCTTGCCATCCTTCTTTTATCTTCTCCCATTGCCCACCAATCCAAGAAGATATTACGTATTTTTGCCTCCTGTCTGTCTGCGGTCGCGGGGACCAGGGGCAACGCAGACTTGAGAGTATGGGGAGCGATTGTCTTGCTGCAGGTTCCGCCGTATGCCAGCTTTCACGCAAATAGGCATCTCACTCTTCCGCATCAGCCAGCCGACATCAGGGCTTTTCATGCCTCCGTCTTTCTTTTTCTGAATTCGATTCTATGTCCGAGCAAGTCATTTACGGTATCCACCCTGTCAAAGAAGCCATTGAGGCGGGCCGCCCGGTAGAAAAAATCGTCATCCGCCAAGACATGGGCTCGGAGCGAGCAAGTGAATGGCGACGCATGGCCCAAGATCTCGATGTGCCGCTCCAAATGGTGCCCGAGGTGAAGCTTCGCAAGCTCAGCAACAATGGCAATCACCAAGGCGTAGTCGCCTACCTTTCGGCGATGCCGTATCAGGATCTGGAAACCACGCTGCTGCGATTGCAGGAAGGAGGCACGCTGCCTTTGCTCCTGATGCTAGACGGCGTCACGGATGTTCGCAATTTCGGGGCGATTGCCCGCAGCGCCGAATGTCTCGGAGCACAAGCCCTCATTGTGCCTTCGCGGGGAGCGGCGAGCTTGAGCGCCGATGCCGTCAAGGTGTCTGCTGGTGCACTCAATCACTTGGCAGTTTGCCGCGTGACTGACCTTGTGGATGCGATTTTGCTCCTGCAAGCCTACGACGTCAAAAGCTATGGGCTGAGCGAAAGGGCGCCAGAAACCATTTGGCAGACCGATTTCTCAGGACCGAGTTGCCTGGTCATGGGCTCGGAGGAATCGGGAATTTCCCCGCGACTGCTCAAGCGCCTAGATCATGTCATTCAGATTCCTCTGAGTGGGCACGTAGGCTCGCTCAATGTGTCTGTGGCAGCTGGCATCACCTTGGCCGAAATCACACGGCAGCGTAACACTTGACCTTTCTCACAGATAGTCTATGGACTACCTCTCTCCCCAACCTTCGGGTCGAGGGAGACACGCCTGATGTATGTTCGCAGCGGAATCTTACATTCAGGCGGAAAATATGACCATTGAGACCAAGAGCGCCTTGACCAATGTAGCAGGCTGATAACTTAATCGTTGTTTCCAAGCGTTACTTTTTCCGGGAAATGTCTATTTGCCGAAGTGTCTCTTCGGCAAAATTTTTCCTCGATATCTTTCTCTTGGTTCAGGCCAGTTCCCTCTCTCTTGTTGCTCATTCTCCTCCTCATGAATACTGATCTCAAACGCAGCGAGATGGCATCTCTGCGCTTTCCCAAAAAGGACAGTGCAAGTCCGCTGGGACCTGCGCTGGCGGAAGATGACACCCAGCGCAGGTGCAATGCGTGCGAATCAGTATGGCCAGCGGAAGGGCTGAGCTGTCTTGCCTGTGGCGAAAAATTGCCGACTATTCGGCAGTTCACTTGTGATGAAACCATCATTTCGCTCGGAAACGCCATCCGATTGAGCTGGCAAGTCGAGGATGCGGATTTGCTTTGGATGGATCACAATCAGGAAGTGTTGCCCCTCTTCGGGCAAGAAGATGTGTATCCTCAGCAGTCCTGTACCTATACCTTGGTCGCCCAAAGCGCCGCAGGAGAAGTTCGCCAAGACATCTCACTTACCCTCCCTGCACCCACCATTGCACATTTTTCGGTGGATCAGCGAGAAATTGATCTTCACTATCCCGTCATATTTTCCTGGGAAGCTACGAATGCTGAGACCTTGTTCATCGGGCCTTCCGTTGGTGAAGTCAGCGGCTTGTCTTTTTGTGAAGCGATGCTGAGCAAGCCAGGGGTATATGAGCTTCATGCGCGGAATGCCAGTGGAGAAGCGAAGGCCAAAGTATTTTTGTCCCTCCCGAAGCCAGAAATCGGCCTGTTTCAAGCCCTCCAGGACCATGTAGAACCGGGAGAAGCCCATGTCTTGCATTGGGAAGCGACCAATGCAGACAATTTGGTGATTTTTCCAGGCGAACTGGACGTGACGGGCCTTACACAAATAGAGGTATTTCCCGATCGAGCCACGACTTATCGCTTGGTCGCTACGAACGCTGCGGGTTCGATAGAGGAATCGACCTTCTTGCCCATGCCTGCACCCGAAATCAAGGTATTTACCTCCCCCCGACCCATTTCGACGGAGGGCGAGCCAGTCATTTTGCAGTGGGACGTGAAGTATGCCTACCGCGTAGAGCTTGACCCCAGCTTCGGAGAGGTGGCTGTTTCTGGCGAAGTAAAGTACCGACCTAAGAAAGCATTCACTGAATTTCGACTCCGAGCGATTGGCCATAGTGGCGTGCGCACCGCCTTGCTCACTGTCTCTCGATTTCCTTTTCCGATCGATAACCTAGACGAAAAAAAACTGCTAAGAGAGATGCACCAAAATCTCATGAGACAAGAAAAAATGCTCAAAAGTCAGCCCGAGGAAATGGCTGCGGCGCGGTTCTTGCCCAATAAGAAAGAAGTCATCTCTCCCATTTCAGAGGTGGAAGAACTCCAACGCGGAAGCCTCACCAAAGAGCTGAAACAGTTTTTCCGGAAACTTACCCAACGTCCGTAATTTTCTCATCCCCAAACAATTATCCCCGTCCAGAACCCCTACTCATGGATGCATATGAATCAACTTGGGACTCATCCTTCGAAGATGACCCACAGCGTCCCGGCGCTCTGAAACGCTTCTTTTTCGCTTGTGCAGGTGCTTATACAAAAATCCTGGAGTCTTGTCCTTCCGAGCACTCCAAATATGTAGGGATCGGGGCTACTATTCTTCTCACGGCTTGCTTAGCGGTGATCTCTGGTAGTTTTGCGATCATGACCCTGATCGAATCCCCCTTGGTTGCCCTCGGAGCGGGTCTGCTATGGGGAGCTTTGATTTTTAATCTCGACCGATACATCGTCTCTTCCATCCGCAAGGAAGGTCGCATTCTCAATGAAGTCGCCCTGGCCCTCCCGCGTTTGTTTCTCGCCATCGTGATTTCGCTCGTGATTACCAAGCCCATTGAGGTTCGGCTATTCGATAACCAAATCAACTCCGAGCTATTTGCCTACATCGCAGACCTGGAGCGAGACGCAGAGCGAAAGGTCGATCAGAAACTCGGCATCGACTCGCTCAATCTCGCCCTGGCGGAGGTTGACAGTATGCGTCAGGAATACAAAAAGATGAAGGAGGGAAAACCCACGAGCTTCACGTATGGGGAAGTCAATACAGAATATGCCACTTCCAAGCGCCATTACGACAGCCTGATGCGCGTGTATCAGCCGCGGATCCAGGCCAATGAGACCAAGCGCCGTGAGCTTTGGAGCCGATTTGCGACTCGCAAATACGAGAAAGATGCCTCTGGCAACGATCAACCCGTGGGCTGGGACTTTCCTGCTGAGCACAATGAGACCAACAATCGCCTCTACCAAATCAACCAGACCATGAAGGCCGAGATGGCAGCAGCGGAAAAAGAAATGGTCCGGCTCGACAAGCAACGAAAGGGCGCCAAAGAAGAGTTCTCTAAAAGCGTGGAAGAGGAGCTGGCCATGCTCCAGATACGACGGGAAGAACTCACTTCCAGAAAAGAATCTCAGATGGTGCTCCGCGACAAGGAAATTCCCGATGCGCTCGAAAAAGCTCGGAAATACGGCATCGGATTTCCTGCCAAGATTCAAGCCCTGGAGCGGCTCAAGGAGAATGACAGTGCCATGTGGTGGATGAGCAACCTCATTGTGCTGCTCTTCATTTTGCTCGAAACCTCACCGATTTTTGTGAAGCTCATCACCAAGCGAGGCCCCTACGACTATCTCCTCAGCCGCATTGAGCACCACAAAAAGGTCGAATCTCTACGATACATCTCCGACATGAATTACGACCTCAATGCTTCTCTTCAGCTCCGCGCCCGCAGAAATGTCGCCGAAGGTCTCAATGGTCATAGCCAGGCAGAAGAGATTTTTTCAGAAAAATAAACACGACCCGCTCCTCAACATGTCCCCCCTTACAAGAGGTCTCTGCCCTTGTAAGGGGGGAAAATGTTAATAATTGCGGTAAAATTCTCTCACGAAGTTCGTCGTCTGTCCATAGATCGGCTTGGTGAACTCAATGAATAATTGTTGAGGAGGCGGGCTTGGTGACTCGCGCTTCTTGGCGAGGAATGCTTGATCCTCTTCTTGGAGCGCACGCTTGTCTCCATTGAAATATCCCCAATAATCCACCCACTCGAAGGTGCCAGGAAACTTGCGTTGGGACAGCACGGCCCCGCTCCGAGCGTCGATGATTCGCACATCGAGCGTCCCGGAAGAACTGATGATCTTAGAAAACTGGTGCATCTCAGCCTGTACCGTTCCATAGACATAGCCAGTGGAGTCATTCTTCAACGCCACGGTTCCCACTACCACCGAGTCGCGTCTCCGCTGGAGTACTTTTTCGCGGACATAAGCTTGACCCACGACAAAGTCATCAAAGCTCATGCGGATGATCTGGTCCGGGCGGCGATTTGCATAGCGTCCGCGACCCTCCGTAGGAAACACAAAGCGGATGAAAGGCGAGATTTGCCCCCGGGCAAATTCCTCAACCAGCTGACTTTCAAAAAACTCATTGCTAATTTCCAACGCACGAGAGTGCATAGGGATCGGCTCAATCTGCACATACACGGTAGCGAGCTCCAAGGCTTCAAAGCTCAAATCTTCCGCGTCTTTGTAGCCTGGACGAAGTTGGATCGTTCTGGTAAAATGTTCATACGCCTCCTTCGCAGCCTCTCGATTGCCGTCCTGCGCAAAGGAGAGGCGCTGGGTTCCCATGGCGTATCGCGCATCTGCGGCCTTGCTCCGCGCGATCTCATAATCACCGATGAAGCTCTGCGGTGCAGGAATCACTGCCATCGCAGCAGGCGCCTTGCGAATCTCGTCGTAGGCGCGGTTGAGCACTTCGTAGTGAAGCATGACTTCCTCCCATCGAAAGGGATTCCCGCTTTGTTTAGCGATGGCAATTTGTTCTTGAAAGTAGGTCACCATCGTCGGATAAGCCAGCTTGAGGGTATGGCGGGCTTTCTTATTTTCGGGAGCGCGACGGAGGCGATCAATTGAGTTAATGACCGCAGTCTCATAGTCACCCCTTTCGTAGGCGCGCTTGGTGGACTTGCAAGCTCCCAAGGAAAGGAGCAAGAGCGCGGAAAGCATCAAGAGGACAAGTTGTTTCATCTGAGAGAAAGTGTGGTGGTTCGATGTGAATTACCAAATTTGCAAAAATTGATATAAAAAATAGACGGCTGCTCGTCTTCAAATCTGTACACAATATTCGATCCCTTGTTATGAAAAATAGACGCCCGTGAGTAAAAAATGAGCTGTTGTGTCATTCTGTCTGATCAACGGACATAGGGCGCCAGTACGTCCCAGAGTGCTTGTGCACTGCGATCCCATGAAAATTGTTCGCGCTGGTCTCTCCCTGCCACAACTAGCTGTTGTGAGAGTCGCTCATCGGACGATATGGCCAACATAGCTTGAGCGATTGTGTCAGGACTTCCAGGATCCACCAGCATCGCGGCATTTCCTGCAATCTCGGGCATAGAAGTGCGATCACTGGCGATCACTGGCACCTCTGCATGAAAAGCTTCGACAATCGGAATACCAAAGCCTTCCAGCCACGGCACGAAAACGAGCCCGGAGGAGGCTGCATATAATCCATTGAGTGCCTCGTCGGGAACAAATCCTGTGAACAGCACATCGCTGCGATGTCGCATGGCTTCATAGGTGCGCAGCGCTCCTTCATAGTTCCAGCCGGGTCGCCCCACGAGGAGAAGCTTCATGTCGCTCTCGCTTTCATTTTTGAATGCCTCGAAACCCAAGAGGAGATTTTCAAGGTTTTTGCGCGGCTGAATGGTCCCGACAAAATGAAAATAATGCTTGCCCTCAGAATATTTCGCCCGAACAAGGGCCTTCTCTGCTTCTGTGATAGGGCCAAATTGATTTCCTGCACTGTTGTACACCACCTCAATATGAGACGCATCCAAGCCATATCGCAGAATGAGATCCTGTCGGGTGTATTCTGACACAGTCACAATTTTGCTGGCATGCCGGGCATAGATCGGAGAAAAATGCCGTACATATCGCGAAGCCAGGGGAGCAAGATCGCGCGGAAAATGCTCATACGCCAAGTCGTGAAACGTGGCGATCTCTGGTACCTTTCGATGCAAGGAAAGATAAAATTCAGGAGAATAGAATACATCGGGCCGAAGCCGCGACAGCCGATGACGGACCCGCAGGTGAAACCAAATGTACCAAAGCAGCGGATGCCGCGCCGGAGGGAAAAGCACCTCCGCACGAATGTTGGGACTGCTGAGGTATGCAGAATCAAAGGGCCGGTCAAAGAAGTACGTGAATTGTACCTCCGGATGCGCATTGGCCATTCGGCTGAGCAATTCGTACGCAAATCGGCTGATGCCTTCCAGGCGACCAGGCAGCAATAATCGGGTATTGACAGCGACGTGTGGCATACTTCGCCAAAAGTGCCAAGATTTCAGCTACATTGAAAGCAAGGATTTGATAGTCCTTTCATGGAATCTTCCAGCGAAGTTTCTTTTCTTCAAAAAACACCCACCTACCCCTTTTTCCGAAAGAATACCCATTGGGGATATTCGAAAAAAAGGACGGACTGGTGTCAAAAAAATCTATTGCTCGGTAGCGGAGGCTTCATTGCCAGCAGGCGCGACAGGAGCCGGAGAAGACATCCTGGGCATTTGCTCCACATACACCGAAGTACTTGGAAAGGCGAAACTGATGTTCATTTCCTCCGCCAGGCGCATCACCGCGAGAAAAACATCTTGCCGGCAAGCGAGCCACTCGCCATGATCGGTCACTTCAAAAATGGCCGCATAGAAAATATCCAACGAGGAGTTGCCCATTTCGTGAAACTGTACTTGCGCAGAATTGGGCCTCACTTTGGGATGCGCATTCACAATCTCACGCACCCCGTTGACAAATTCTTCCATTTTGGATGGCTTGGTGCTGTAAGTGACAGTGATGCTAGTCGCGTAGCGTCGATAGTCCCGCCGCGTGTGATTGGTGATCACACGATTGGCCAAATCCCCATTTGGAATCGTGACACCGGCTCCATCCAGCGCCCGAATTCGTGTGGTTCGCACGCCAATCTCAACGACCGTCCCAAGAATCTCCCCCGTGGCGATGAAATCACCCACCATAAAGGGGCGATCTACAAAGATCGAAATCGAACCAATAAAGTTTTTGACTGTGTCCTGTGCGGCCAGTGCCACAGCCAGACCGCCGATTGACACCCCTGCGAGCAGCGCAGTGACGTCCACGTCGAGGTTGTCCAACATAAATAAAGCTCCGAAAACCAGTACAGCGCCTTTGGCTATGCGAGTCACCAGCGGCACAAGCTGGTCGTCCATTGTGCCCTCCGTTTTGCTGGCAATATTTTTAAACACCGAAGACACAACACTGACCAATTTGTACACCACCATGATTCCGCACAGCGACATCGCTACAGCGAGAATTTTTCGCAGCGGATCAGTCACCGCGATGGGCAGCAACAACATCGGCATCAGGTAAGTCCGAAACATCAAGATCACCAGCAGGGCAGAGAGCGGCTTGGCCACGGGCGGTATCAAGGCTGGATCAATGTAATCTTTCGGCGCAAAACTGGGAAACACCTTTTGAAAGAGCCAGCCAAGGACGAAATTCAACAAGACAAACAATCCATAACTTGTGGCTAAAATGATCAGCAGGCCCACCCATTTCCAGATCATCATGCCCAAAAACAGTTTTTCGCCCACCTGTGGAACCAATTTCTGAAACAAATTCGCTCCCCTAGGAATCGCCCCCTGATAGAGTGCCGGGATCTGCTCGACAGTTGAGGGAGAATAGTACCACAATCCATCCTGCTGCTGCTGGAGAAAAACTTCGGGATATTTTTCCGGGAAAATCACGTAATTCGCCAACCCGGAAATGGAGTCTCGATAACCAGGAATGTTGGGGATGGATGCGGTATCGACAAAATCGCCTTTCGCATCGAAAAGGTCCCGGAGCTGGGTAGCCAGTTCGATCTTTTCTCCTGCACTGAAGTCTCCATAAATGACTTCCGCCGCACGAGTAGGACGATAGCTATCCGGGCGAAGAAAGTGAAGGTGGCGACTCACTGCCCCACGAGGGGTTGATTGAGAAAAAGGATCGTAAACTGGCGGTAATTCCTCTTCCAGAACCACCGATGCGCTGTCCGTTTGTTGGGCCTGTGCATTGGTCAGAAAAAAGACTCCCAAGGCAAAAAAACAAGCAAAACGGAAAAGGCGTGGAAATTTCATAAGTCAAAATTTTTACGTTGAATACTGGCATTATTTATTCAAAAGAGGGGGGATTTTCTTCCTACAAGCCACTTTGTAAAAGCTTTCACTAGCAAAAGTAAGGATAATCAAAGCCGCAGGAAAAAAGGAATCACATGAATCGAATGTTATTGACGGTCTTTTTAGGTGTGTTCAGCACACTGTTATTAGGCCAAAATCCTGTCCCACAGACAGTTACCCTCGACTTTGGCGTCGTCTTAGACACTAGTCCGAAAACCTTGGCGCTCGTGCTTTCCAATCCTTCTTCGGGGCCAACGACCATCTATGCCGTCTTGCCAGAGTCAAACGGCTTCGCCGTGTCGCCTGATTCGATGGTTCTTGCTGCAGGCAACATGGATACTTTTTTTGTGACCTTCAGCCCGAGGCACAACGTGTATCACAACCAGGAACTACTCCTCCTGCCTGATCGCCACCGCGGCGCCCTCACCATTGACTTGCTCGCCCAAGGGAGGTATTCCAACTCCTACTACCAGACTACCGAAAATCTCGCCGGAGAAGCGCTCAAGACAGCGCTTCGCAACCGCCTCGCTCAAGGCTACACCCAGCTGAGCTACAACCAGGCGCGCGACCAGATGTACATGAGCCTTGACAACCAGCGCTTCAACGGCCAGGGTGCCACCGTCAACACCCTCGAATGCGTTTATACTGGCACGGTGATCACGGGATTTTCGGATCGCACGACGGCACAGTTCATGGGATTTAATACAGAACATACTTTTCCGCAGGGATTTTTTGGCCAAAATCTCCCCATGCGCTCCGACATCCATCACCTATTCCCCACTACAGAAAGTTCCAACTCCGAACGGGCCAATCTACCCTTTGGTGTGGTACCCAATCCGACCTGGCAAGTCGGCGGCTCCAGATCTAATGGCACGCGGTTTGAGCCGAGAGATGCTCACAAAGGCCCAGTCGCCCGGTCGATGTCCTACTTTGTCCTTCGCTATCAGAACTATCAAGGATTCTATGCTCCCCAAGAGGCAATTCTTCGCCAATGGCATGAGCAATATCCGCCCACCAGCGTAGAGATAGCCCGAAATGAGGGGATTTTTAGCACGCAAAAGAACCGTAATCCATTTGTGGATTATCCTCAATTCATCGAAAGAATCAGCAGCCTCAGTGGCACAGCGGTACTTCCTGTGGTTGAAGAATACTTTCCTCCCGAGTCAGTCATCGATTTTGATACCCTCACAGGCCCTGCGATCTACGCATTTCCTTTGGTGAACACGGGGACAGAAATTCTACAAGTAGAGGCGCCGCTCTTCGACGACCCGCGATTGAGCGAAAGCAGCAACTTGAGCTATCCTTACTCATTGGCTCCCGGGGAATCTCTTCCTCTTGACATTGCCCTCCAAACGACAGGCACACCGGGGCTGAATGGGCAGTTGCTGCTTCCGATCCGAGGCCTGGATACCCTCGTGGTGCCAGTGCGCGCAGTATGGACCCTTGCTGCTGACCTTCACGCGTCTTGGCCAGATGCCTGGAGGGTACTGCCTACACAAGAAGGGTATCGCATCACTTGGCCGCCGGATGCACCAAGAAAATGGCGATTGACTAACCCATTAGGGCAGACCCTGCTGCAGGGAGAATCACATACAGATCATGTTGACATTCGCCTGACGCAGATTCCGAGTGGAACTTATGTGCTCGTGGTCGAGGATCAAACGCGCCGAAGTGTCCGCAGGGTGATTTGGCAGAACTAACTTGTATGCTCTTCGCTGAAATGATCTTCATATCTTTTCTAGGTGAATCGCTCCCAACTACGCCTGCATGATCATTCGCTGGATGCTTCGTCGGTTTTGGAAATTCATCAAATGGATTTTGCTGGGCATCGGCCTCTACGCAGTGGTCGCCTTCTGTCTGGGACTGATTCCCCTGCCGGGGGAAGCAAAACCGGAGTTGGGGGTGTTGATTTTTGTCGTGTCCAATGGCGTTCACACCGATTTTTGTTTGCCAGTGGAGCATCCTCTACAGGATTGGCGCGGGTTATTTCCGCTGGAGCGAGAGTTTCCCGGCAAAGAAGTTCGGTACTTGTCTATCGGGTGGGGGGATCTCGAGTTTTTTACCAAAACCCCAACTTGGGATGACCTAAAAATTAGCACGGCCCTCCAAGCGGCTTTTTGGCCTAGCAAATCTGCGCTTCACATCACCCCCCGCAGCCAGGAGCCACAGATCAACACGCGCTGCCGCAGGCTGTTTCTTTCCGAAGATCAATACCGCCGCCTGTGCACCTTCATCAAGGAACATATCATCTTGGCAGAAGACGGCACAGCCTCCAGAATCCAAGCTGGCTATGGGGGCGGAGACATGTTTTACCATGCGAAAGGAACCTATCATTTGATTCGAACATGTAATGAATGGACCAGCCAGGGTCTCCATCGAGCGGGCATTCAAACGGCACTTTGGGCACCCTTTCCGCTGTCGGTGATGGTGCATTTGCCCTGATCTGGTGTGCTTTGTTCATTTTTCCCCGCACGAACATAAACCACGGAGCTTTGCAATGAGTTTATACTGTATAATATAAGATGAAAACATCGACTACCCCTTGGTGATATGAAATCGTATGTTTGGGTTGCGCTATTGGCGCTGCTGGTTGTGGCGTGCAGAAGCCAGTGGACCGCCTTGTATGAGGTGGGAAAAGTCAGCACTGTGTATTCCGTCCAGCCAAGTCCCACAAAAGAGAAGGGCGATCCTGCGGCAGGATACCAGTATGTGACCACTGGCAACTACATTGGGAGTGGGTTTCCCTGGTCTTTTGCCAACCCCGATACCACCCAAGCCGTGGATTCGGTCTTACATCGCGACGGCAGAAATGCTTTTGTTACCTATGAGCGAATTGCTTTTCAAGCACCTAATGAAGCGTGGGTCATCAGCGGCAACTGCTTTTCTTGCCATGCTTCTGAGCGGTCTGGGCAGGTAAATCTAGCATTGGGAGATACCTACAGCGATTTTACGGGCGTGAAGCCCTGGCAGAGCCGCTTTTTCCCGAAGATCGTCAAGAAAAATTCTACTGCCGCGGAATGGGAGGCTTCGCAGGAATTCGTGCGATGGCTTGCACATTCTTTTCCGTGGATCAAGACGGATCAGGTCGGCTTAAATCCAGCTTTCCGGCTAGAAGAAGCTTTTGCGGCGCATCGCGATCCGCTTACCCTCGCTTACCAACCAAAGGAAGTCTTTCCCCGCCAGGGACCCAACGTGGCTTCGGATGTACCGCCGCTCTGGAATGTCAAAAAAAAGCAGACGCTTTATTATAATGGGATGGGCAGAGGAGATTTTACGAAGCTGCTCATGCAGGCAGGATTGATGGGAATCTCCGACACGAGTGCCGCACGCGAGATTCAGCGAAAATTTGTTGATGTACTGGCTTGGCTCGAAACCCTCGAACCGCCTCGCTACCCCAGCTCCATTGATCCGGCGCTAGCAGCTCGCGGCAAGGAAATTTTTGTAAATCACTGCCAAAAGTGCCACGGGAGCTACCATGAAAATCCCGCATTCGAACAATATCCCAACAAGGTCATTCCGCTCAACGAGATCAAGACAGACCCTGCTTATGCCCTCTACTTTGTGAAGCAAAGCGGCCTGCCTGACTGGTTCAACCAAAGCTGGCTAGGCCAAAGCGCTCCGCAAGCTCAACTCCTCCCCAGCGAGGGTTATGTGGCTCCTCCTTTAGATGGGGTTTGGGCCACGGCTCCCTATCTTCACAATGGCTCCGTGCCCACGCTCGACGATCTCCTTTTTAGCCCCAAAAGGCCTGCATTCTGGACGCGTGAAGCCCAACCCGCTGGATATGATTATGACAAAGTGGGGCAACGCTACCGCCGTGATACCAAAGTCCGAAGCTCATTGACTTACGACACGACCAAGCCAGGTCAAAGCAATCGAGGCCACGAATTCGGAGATAAACTGGGGGAAGAAGAGCGCCGCTCGGTCATCGAATACTTGAAAACGCTGTGACGAAAACCGATCCTCAGGATTGGGAAGCAACAGGACAGAAGCCTTCGCGACAAGCATTCATGTGGATGGTGTCCAAATATTTATATCCCTATTCTCAGAAAAGCATATAAGAGCGGCTTCGACCTGATGTGCAAGAATGATCAGGACGATGCGATTAGATGAGCAGCAAGTTCTACTAGCAGTGCCGTCGATGCACTGATTTGCCTGTGAAGAAGACTTCTGTCTTCTCCGGTCAAAGATTCACAAAAAGATAAAAAGGATATCAGCAGAAAAACCCGAACCAAGTTGATTCCGAAGGAATGATCGTCTTTCTCACTTAGTGCAGGATCTTCCACACCAGCGTTTTCAACACGTGGTCTTCGCCCATTTGCGTGTATTTGATGCCTTTGAGCAAAAGATCCGCTTCTTGGATCAACCCGATGTTGCGGTAGGTGCGGGCGAGGTTGTAATGCCTACTCCCAGCCTGATAGTCCAGGGCCTGGTAATAATTTGCCTTGAGCTGGGTGCGGATCGCATTGGGGTCTTTGAGCTGAAACCGGTGTACCAATGCCACGGAGTGAAAGAGCCGATACATGGCATTGATGGTGAGAATAGGCGGATTGATCTTGGTATTTTGCGTGAGCCGGTCAATGATCATGTGCGCTTTGTAGCTCTGGTGTTGCGCCAAGGCACTCACCAGCTCGAAGGCATTGAATTCCTTATCGACATTGATCATCGAATACATGAAATCGGTGCTGAGCTGCTGCTGTCCTGTTGCTTTGAGGTAAAGGAGCATTTTCTCTAGCTCGTTTTCGATGAGGCCGAGGTTGGTTCCGAGGTTGGTCACGAGTAGCGATGGCAGCTGCTGATCATACTGTATGCCAGAGGCAGCCAACACGCTTTGGGTCCATGCAACGACGTCGCGTTCGTAGAGCTTTTTCGACTCCAGTACTCTCCCGTGCTTGGTAGCGGCTTCCATTCCAGCTTTGCCAAAAGGCGCCTTTTTGTCTTTGTGGACAATCACCAGGACCGTACTGGGCACCGGACGCTGGAGATAGGGGATCAGGCGATCATACTCTTTCTTGTTCATGCGATGGGCCTCCTTGAGGATCACCAACCGCCGCGTCGCCATCACGGGGAAGCTTTGACAAGAATTGAGCACGGCACTGGCCTGCGTTTCGGGTCCAAAAAGAACCTGGCGGTTAAAGTCTCGCTCCGACTTTTGGAGAACGACTCCCTCTGTGTCTATCAAGTGGACGATTTTATCCAGCAAGTAGTCTTCCTCGCCATAGAGCACGTAAACCGGGAGGATTTTTCCCGATTGAATTTCCTTGGTCAACGCATCGACGGACATGGGCGAATCAGCTAGGCATGAGATGTGAGATGAAAAAATCGCGGGTGTAGCCCATTGCCAGCCTTAGCGGATCGGGCACCTCGCCCAAGGGGTGTGTCGCACCGAAGGTATGATTTCCTTGAGGAATGAGACGAAGCTCAGTCAGGCCTGGATCTGCAAACACATTGAGCTGCTCTGCTTCATAGTAAGGCACCGTCTCGTCGTCGTGGCCATGGAGCAGCAGCAGTGGTTTGCGAAGGGATCGAGCGGCTTCCAAGACATTGAGCCGTTTTCGGGCATTGGATTCGATGTCTTTGAGCATGTCGATGCCCATGCGCAGGGTCTCACCCGTGCGGGAATTTTTGATTTCTGTATATCCTTTTTTTCTCCAGGCATCCATGACGGCCTTGGGAAATCGCTCCATGGTGGACACAGCAGCCCATGTACACACCGCCTTCACTTCCGCAGAAGCGGCTGATGCGAGCAAGGCGATCCCGCCTCCGCGCGAATGCCCTATCACGCCGAGGGGATGGAGCAAATGGCTGCCCAGAAAGTCACTGAATGCGCAAAGGTGGATCATTTCCATCATTTCCTCTTTTTCGAGGCTGAGGGTATTGCGCGCGAAGCCGTCGAGATCAGAGAACGTCTCGCCATCCGGGCCGATGCCGTTATGAGAAAAATTGAAGGTGACCACGTCAAAACCCACTTCTGAAAGCTGGGTAGCCAGATAGGGCACAAAGCCCCAATCTTTGAATCCCTTGAAGCCGTGGCAATATAGAATGCATGGTCGCTGGCCAAAAACGCCGTGACCATAACGAGTAATGGAAATTGTGTGACCGCGTTGGGTCTTGTATCGGAAATCCTGCTTCATCGATGCACACCAGTTTGATCGTCCGAAGGTAGGATTTCTGACTCAAAATCGCATCAAGTGACGCCACCTTTCGGTCAGAGCGATCCCTTGGCTTCGGTGAGTTGGGGATAGGACTCTGCGACTCCATGCGCGATTTCACTCACCCAGATGGGCAGTTGATCCATGTTTTGCTCGGTCTTGCAAGAAGTTTCTACCCGCAATGCAAGCTGGTGGAGGTCATTGAGACCCATGAAATACAGGGAGCTTTTGAGCTTATGGGCTGCTTTACTCAGCTGCACGTAGTCGAGGGCACGGAGCTGAATTTGAAGGTTTTCTACCAGTCCCGGGGTAGTCTCCAAGTATTTGTCAATGGCCATCCGCACGATATCGGTATCGCCATTGGACACTTCCTGCAAGTATGAGAGGTCAATCTTCGTGATCTTGGCCATGTCGAAATCGATAGGGGCAGTGGATAACGCTACCGGAGCGTGACTGGGCGATAACAGGTCCGTAGGGACCTCATCCAGGCTTCGGTGTCGTGAATATCGTACAATTTTGTTATACAAGTTAGCGATTTCAATCGGTTTGGAAACGTAATCATTCATTCCCGCCTGGAGGCACTCATCATCAGTACCAGTAAAGGCATTGGCTGTGAGGGCAATAATAGGAATTTCTGACTGAGGAGCAGAAAATTTTTGTCGGATTCTACGGGTTGCTTCCAGCCCGTCCATGATGGGCATTTGCACATCCATGAGGATCAGGTCGAATTCCCGCTGTTGCATTTTCTCTATTGCCTCTTCGCCATGATTGGCGATTTCGAGGACCACACCCCAATCGGACAGGAGCTTTTTGGCGACCAGTTGGTTGAGCGGGTCATCTTCGGCCATGAGAATGCGGACCCCGACCAGCTCACTTTTGCTAATTTCAGTCGGTGCCAAAGACTGCGACCTCGCTGTGAGGCCAAAGGGCAAGGTGAATGTAAAGCTAGATCCTTCGTTGGGGCGACTTTCCACTTCGACTTCGCCTCCCTGAAGACTCACCAATTTTTTTACAATCGTGAGCCCCAGACCTGTTCCTCCTTGCCTGCGGACCAAGTCACTGCGAATTTGCTGAAAGCTTTCAAAAATACTCTTGAGTTTGTCTTCGGGGATGCCGATGCCCGTGTCTGACACTGTGAAGCGTACATCTACCTTGTCTCCCCCTCGCGCCTCTTCCTTTACTGTGACCGACACTTGCCCTTCTGGGGTGAATTTAATGGCGTTGCTGAGCAGATTGAGGAGGATTTGCGACAAGCGCACACTATCTCCCAGCACCATCTCGGGGAGTCCGCGATCGAGGGTCATGAGAAATTTCAGGCCTTTTTCGGTGGCGCTTGTCTCCATCATGTCCTCAATTTGGCACATGACCTGATGAAGGCTGAAGGGTTCTTCGACAAATTCGATCTTGCCAGCCTCTATCTTCGATAAATCCAGAATGTCATTTACCACTGCCAGCAAGGTGCGGCCAGCCGCGCGAATCGCCTCCAAATATTCGCGCTGCTGGTCATTGACCTCTGAGTCGAGCAGCAACTTGGTGAGCAGCAAAATGGGGTTGAGCGGTGTACGAATTTCGTGGCTGGTGCGCGCAAGGAAGTCTTGCCTCAATTTCGCTGAGCGGTCGGCGACTTCTTTTTCAGCCTTGAGGGCTTCCATCCGTTTGCGCGCAGTCATGTCTTGAATCATTCCTACCAACACATTGGTGGATTCAAAGGCATTGATCTCTACATCCGCTTGAAAGCACACGAACACCGGAATGTGATCCACCGCGATCATTCGCAAGTCGATTTCGACACTGATACCCGTTCCGATCACGCCCATAAGCTTGTCTTCCAGCAATTGGATATCGTCGGGATGCACCCAGGACATGAAGTCATGGAGGGTGTGGATAGGATTTTCTTTTTCATCGATCTTGAGCAGATCATAGATAAAAGAAGACCATTTCATTTCCTGGGTAGTGGGATCAAGTTCCCAGTTGGCGATCCGCGCCGTTGAAAGAGCATGGTCCAACCGCCGAAACTTCTTCATTCGCGCGATGGCAAATCGAATGGAAGAGTCCAGCAAATGTGGCGTGAGATGGTTTTTTTCGAGGAAATTCTGCGCCCCCATCTCCACAGCCTGGATCCCCATGCGGCTATCCATGAGTCCCGTCATCACGATGATGGGCAAGTGAGGAAACTGCCGCTGAACTTTGGCAAAGGTGTGTAAGCCTCCGGAATCGCTCAGATAGAGGTCGAGCAACACGACATTGATCTCTGTGGAATCGGCCAGCACTTCTAATCCCTCTTCGAGGCTGGAGGCACGCTCTAGTTGGTAGGGCCGAAGACCCGACTCCCGAAGCTTCGACTCGATCAGCACTGCATCCGCTTTCTCGTCTTCGATCAAGAGGATCTTGAAAATATAGGGCTTGTGCTGAAGGCCTGAGGCCTGCTTGCCGTAACTGGCCCGTTCCGAGCGTGGCCCAAATGGTGCGATCATGTTTCGCATGAGAATTAGGAATATCCTGGTGAAAGAATCAATGATTGTTGACGGGGAAGAGCCAATGGTTACTGGTCCATGTGATTGATGCGCTATTCATTTGCTTAATTTGAAAATCGAGTCAGGCACTCCTGCTATTTCTGCGTCACTTGAGCCTACTCGGACCATTTCACGGCCAACAATCATCTACGCATCTTTGTACGCTTCCCTAACACCCAAACATCCATTAATTCGTCTAATTCCCAAGGATCACACCTGAATCATTCTTACATACGGTCGAACTTTCCTCATAGGCATATCTGCGCGCGGGTCAGCGGACGAACTCTCCCAAATCCTGATTGAATGGAGACTTCACGCCAAAATGGTTTGCCTTCACGAACATTCTTTTCTAATTCTTGCGTGGAGCACGCAGCCAAGTGCATTCAACTTCAACACATTTCTACCCAAAATGATACCTATTCCGCAAAGCCATGGTCAAACCATGGCCTCCACAACGCGAAGGAATTGACCTCTTTTTTTTCTGCCGCCCCGTATCGGCTCCCTAGCGGAGCGACACCCTCCTTATGTGCTAATGAGTGCTTACAAGAAAGAATCCCGCAAACACTCATTAGATCACTTCAAGACGTTGGCGGTCATCCGCCTCACCCAACAAGCCTACTCACCAAAACCGCCGCGACTTGCTCGTATCATCAAGACCGATCAAGTGTAACTGGATATTTTTGCTGGCTGCATTCACTTTGAACTCTTCGATGATGTCAAATATATCGGAGTGAATGAATTTGGCGTCGCTCCCATCGATGGTCACGGTATGGTTCTCCGGAATGTGATCGAGAAACAACAGAATATCCGCCTTGTTCAAAAAAGTAGTTTCCTGCGCGAGCTTGATCGTGATGTGGTCTTCTTCACCCTTTATCACCTTATCATGCAGGTAGGCATTTTTGTAGTTGTCACGAAGGATGAAAAAGATCGCCACGGCCCCGCCGACCAAAATTCCTGTGATGAGATCGGTGAACAATACCACCAAAATCGTGATAATGAACGGCAAAAACTGTTTTTGCCCCTTCGCAAACACAGATGTATAGACGGATAAGCTCGTCAACTTGAAGCCCACTACAAAGAGCACCGCAGCCAGAGCCGCCAGCGGAATTTTGTTGAGCAGACTTGGGATAAATGATACACACAGGAGCATCACAAGACCGTGAGTGATGGTAGAGGTTTTGGTTCGTGCACCGGCATGAACATTCGCAGACGTTCTCACGATCACAGCGGTGATAGGCAGTCCCCCAATGAGTCCAGCCACGATATTGCCGATTCCCTGGGCCCTCAATTCTCTGTTGGTAGAAGTCCTTCGTTTCAGAGGATCAAGTTTATCCCCGGCTTCGGTGCTCAGCAAAGACTCCAGGCTTGCGATGAAGGTGATACTGAGCGCAATGCCGTAGATCTGCGGATTGGCTAACTGTCCAAAATCAGGAAAGGTAAAAAAACTGAAAAACTCTGAAGCGCTAGCAGCGACCGGCAGCTCCACCAAGTGTCCAGCACCCAAGACAAACTGGGGACTGAAAGCCTTAAACACTTCATTCAAAATGATTCCCATGATCACTGCCGCCAGTGCGGAAGGGAAATATTTAAAAAAAGCCAGCTTTTTCAACGCAGGCCGATCCCAAGTCAAAATAATTGCCAAAGAGACGAGGGTAACGATGACTGCTCCCCAATTAATATGGCTGTAAATTCTCGCTATTTCAGAAAAAATATTTTCTCCGTCATTGTTCCAAAGAGACTCCATTCCTCCAAACACTTGAGCGACGCCAAACGCGTGAGGAATTTGCTTCAAGATCAAAATAAGCCCAATGGAGGCCAAAATCCCTTTGATCATCGCATTGGGAAAAAAATACGCAATGGTCCCCGCCTTCAAATAGCCTAGTATGACCTGAAACACCCCGGCTACGACCACGGCAATCAGCACAGCGTCAAAACTTCCCAGTGTCTGGATCGCAGTCAAAATCACTAACGCAACACTCGCTGCGGGGCCGCTCACATTGATATTGGAATTACTGGCGAACCCTACGACAATCCCCCCCACGATTCCAGCGATGATCCCCGAAAACAATGGCGCGCCAGAAGCCAACGAGATGCCTAAACAGAGAGGCAAGGCGATCAAAAATACTACGAAGCCTGATATAACATCGGTTGTGAAATGCTTTTTTAACATTTGTACGCTAGCCATGCAAGAAAAATTTAAAAGGGTGAGCCGTGTAAGTGGGTAGTAGGTGTCCTGTCTTTATTTGATTCCTATCACTGCTATCGCATTGAAATATCGCCGGAAGAATAGCTATTAGTCAAGGGAAGGGGCTTGATGCATGTCCCCTTTTGGCCGCGCAAAGCAACGAAATAAAGGATGGACATACAAATCATAACAGGCAGAATACAACCTCGGCAAGTCCGCTACACTTTTCTGCAACTCAGCCTCTTAAACTTTAGCTAGCCCTTGAGACAATGAATAAGACACCTCATCTTCGACAGACAAAGCTAGTCCTCGCATGCCTGCACGCTAAAAGCAAGAGGGACAACCGCAATGGCTGTCCCTCTTGAGATGCAAATTTGATATAAAAAGCTTTTATCAACAGGATCAGAACCTCTTAATCGCGGCCACCGCCGAAGATTCGGAGCAAGAAGAGGAACATGTTGATGAAGTCCAGATAGAGATTGAGCGCGCCCATGATCGCGACTTTGCGCGTCCCTTCGTCTTCAGGATCTGCCTCCGCTCCAATTTCAAGCAATTTCTGCGTATCGTAAGCCGTCAGACCTGCAAAGATCAGCACCCCAGCGATGGAGATGATGTACTCAAAAGGACCCGAGTTCATGAACATGTTGACGATGGAAGCGATGATGATTCCGACAAGCCCGAAAATGAGGATCGAGCGAAATTTGCTCAAATCTACCTTTGTCGTGGCGCCGATGAGCGCCATCGCGCCGAAGGTACCAGCCGTGATCCAGAACACCTGGAAGATCGTTCCAAGGTCGTAAATCAGAAAAATGAATGAGAGGCTGATTCCATTGACAAGAGAATACGTCGCGAAGGTGAGACTAGCAGCTTGAACACTCATCTTGTGAACTCTTGCTGCGAGGAAAAATACAAATGCCAACGGTGCCAACATCACGACCCAGCGCATGGCTCCATTAAAGAAGAAACTCAGCAGCATGGGATTATTCGACACCACCCAAGCCGCCATGCCCGTGATGGCGAGTCCGATGGCCATGATCACAAATACCTGCCGCATGAAATCGCGGGCAAGGCTGGAATCCATAAAATTCCTTGTCTGCTGCTTGGAAAATACACTACTACCTTGATTGGGATTTTGCATATGCGTTTGTGCTCAGTGAGTGATTGTTGCGAATCAAGTGGGAAATAAGACTTTCGGAGAAAAAACGTGAACTTCAAAGGCAAAAAGGAAAATAACAAACCTCTGAAGAAAAACCTTTGTGCCGGGCAAAATTTTTTGATCGGCCATCGTGCGGATTTAGCACGGGGATCGGTCCAGAAGAGCGACCACCTTATTTGACACCAGTCAGCAAAGTTTTCGAGGTGAATATACGAAAGTTTAGTCGAAGGAGATACGCAAGAAATGACTCCATTTCTGAGACGACCAAAGGACCGACATTGCTTGTCATATACCCCCCTGCGAAGCGGGAAGTTGGGGTTGCAAGTAATAAACATTTAGCAATCAATTAACTGAACGCGAACCATTTTGTTAATTCGATCCTTTTGATGAAGGCGGCCCTTCATTAGCTCAGCCAACTCTCACCGTCACAGCCACTCGTCGTCCAGCGCTGCGGCCTTTCTGCTACAGAGACGAAACCGTAGGGATCGGGAAAGCACAAACTCAAATTTTCACTGTCAGAAGACTTCCATAGTGGCAGAGGTTTTCCTATCTTCACGGCGCAAAAATAAGAGATTATCCGCCTGACATGAGAGAAATACAGTTTCGCGAAGCCTTGAGAGAGGCCATGACCGAAGAAATGCGCAAAGATGAGCGCATTTATTTGATGGGAGAAGAAGTCGCTGAGTACAATGGCGCTTACAAGGTAAGCCAGGGTATGCTCGAAGAGTTTGGTGCCAAGCGCATCATCGACACCCCTATTTCAGAGCTGGGTTTTGCTGGCATCGGCGTAGGATCGGCTATGCTGGGACTCAAGCCCATCATTGAGTTCATGACCTTCAACTTCTCGCTTGTAGCCATCGATCAGGTCATCAATAATGCAGCCAAGATGTACCAAATGTCTGGCGGCCAGTTTCCGATCGACATTGTGTTTCGCGGACCCACAGGATCGGCGGGGCAATTGGCGGCTACACACTCCCAAAGTTTTGAAAACTGGTTTGCCAATACCCCAGGGCTCAAAGTCGTGGTACCCAGCACCCCAATGGATGGAAAAGGCCTGCTCAAGGCTGCCATTCGCGACCCAAACCCTGTCCTTGTCATGGAGTCTGAAGTGATGTATGGTGATAAAGGTCCCGTGCCGGAATCTGATGAGTTTGTGATTCCCATCGGCGTTGCCGAAGTCAAGCGGGAAGGCAGCCATGTCACGGTAGTTTCTTTTGGCAAAATGGTGCATGTGTGCCTTGCTGCTGCAGCCGAACTCGCCAAAGACGGCGTCGAGGTCGAAGTTATCGACTTGCGGTCGGTGCGCCCCATTGACTATGATACCGTGATCGAATCTGTCAAAAAAACCAATCGCTGCGTCTTTGTTGAAGAATCTTGGCCTTTGGCAGGCCTAGCAGGTGAGCTGACTTATGTGATCCAGAGAAGAGGGTTTGACTATCTGGATGCCCCAGTTGTGCGGGTCACAGGCCGAGATACGCCACTGCCTTACTCTTCTGTTCTAGTCGATACCTTTTTGCCAAACCCTACGCGGGTGATCGAAGCCATCAACACGGTGATGTACCGGAATTGAGAAAAGATAACCATCTTGGATGCCCTGCCAGCCAATGGCAGGGCATCTTTTTTGGGCTGAATTGCCCAGATCAGACTTCCTAAAAACAGACGTTTATTCAATATCTTTCCCCTTCCCATTGCGGTACTTAGAGGCGTGAATCAATCCCACCCTGTAAGTATATCGCAATCCATGTTTGCAGCCCTCGCTTCTCCTGCGCCCATTGCTCCCCCGCGCATTTCTCCCCACGCCCCTGCCCGCATGAGCGACGAAGCACTCGTGCTCGGGATCGTGGAGGAAGGCCATACAGAATGGTTCGACGTTCTGTACCGGCGCTATTCAGGAAAAGTTTATCGCAAATGCTTGAGCTTTTCTCGTGACTCGGACATCGCTGCAGACATGGCCCAGGATGTTTTGGTGAAAGTCTATCACCAACTGGAAAAGTTCAGTGCGAAAAGCAAATTTTCGACTTGGCTCTACGCCATTACCTATAATTTCTGCGTGGAATATTATCGGAAAAGTAGTCGATTTCAATTCCTCAGCTTGGAGGATAACATGGACCCAAGCGATGATTTTGAAGATCTTGAGCCGCTGATGAGCAGATGTCGCCACCTTCACAAGGCATTGGACCTGATTTCACCCGAAGACAAAGCATTACTCCTCCTCAAATACCAAGAGGACCTTTCCATCAAAGACCTCACGGAGCGCTTCCGCATTTCGGACTCGGCTATCAAGATGCGCTTGTCTCGTGCCAGACAGCGGGTGAAAGAGTTGATCCGCGAATCGGAATGTCGAGCGGCATAATTTCTTTGCGAGACGATTTGTAGCCCGGAGCAAATCTCCAGCACCCACGTCCCCACCACGCCTGAATTAGTAGCGTTTTTCTTCCTCTATCTCCGCGAGGAGGCGCAGGTATCCTTCATACCTAGTCGATGAAATCGCGCCGTCCGATACGGCTTCTTGAATGGCACAGCCGGGCTCCTGGCGATGAAGGCAATCGTGAAACCGACATCCCGCCATGCGTTCCCGCATTTCTGGGAAGTAATGTCCCAATTCAGCGGCTTGCATTTCCACCAAGCCCCACTCTTTGATCCCCGGTGAATCGACGATGGCCCCACCAATGCTCAAGTCATACATTTCAGCGTGGGTTGTGGTGTGCATTCCTTTGCCTGAATATTCGGAGATATCTCCTGTTTTCAACTCCAAATGCGGATCAATGAGGTTGACCAAAGATGTCTTTCCAGCACCTGAATGCCCTGCGATGAAGCTCAATTGGCCTTGTAGCACGCGGCTCACTTCCTTCTGGTGTCGTGGATCTAGCGCTGAAATTGGATAGACATCGTAGCCTGCCAGCCGATAGCTGCGGCAGGTGTCTTCCAATAACGCCAACTCTTCAGGGCTGCTCAGGAGGTCCGTTTTGTTGATAAAGATTCTGGCAGGAATTTCGTATGCCTCGCACACTACGAGAAATCGATCCGCAAATCCCGGAGCAGTTCGTGGGTCCTTGAGCGTAAAAATCAACACAGCCTGATCGAGATTGGCTGCGAGAATGTGAACTTTTCGAGCGTGCGCAATGGCCTTTCTCAAGAGATAATTTTTGCGAGGCATCAGTTCCCCGATCACGCCCGCTTCTTCCCCCTCGGGCACTGTCGTCATCACCACGTCGCCCACGGCCACAGGATTGGTGGTCTGGAGGTTGGCGATTCGAAATTTCCCGCGCACAATTGCCTCAAATACTTGTCCAGAAACAGTTCGTACCCTGTGGCTGGATCCTACGGTCCGAATCACGGTAGCCTCGACAAGTTCGGCCTTTCCAATTCCTTTTTCTTCTGGAGCACGTCCTTTCTTTTTGCTCATAGGTCGCGCCGATGCGAGTGGATAGTAGCAGAATTCACCCTAGCTGCCCCACCGATCCGCTGCCAGTCGTTTCGATGTGCTAGCTGTGCTGCATCTGGGTCGATCATCGAGACAAAGCAGGGGGAGCTGATGAGATGTTGCGCACGGAAAAAGGTCAATGTGCGTAATTCTTCGTGATGCACCACGGTGAGGGTGAGGGGCTGATCCGTCGGAATTGTAAGGAGCCATTGATCGAGATTGTCGCGCAAGCGATGCCCGTTGATGGCAAGCAATTCGTCGCCCGGATAAAGTCCCATCGCTGCGAGCGGACTCTCCGGCCAAATGCTTTCGACTTCTAAGGAGCCGCCGGGAAGCGATTTCGTGCTCAAGCCAAGATGAGCCATGACGGGATCCGGAGGTCCTGAGGAAAACAGTCGCATCCCTGCAGCAGCTGCCATTTGGGCCAGCCAAGGCTCTAGCGGGGCCGTGCCCGCCAGAAGTGCCTGCGCAAATTCCTCCAAAGACATCCCCGCAATCTCCTCCAGCCGCGTCAAATAATCCGCAGCTGTGTAGCCCCGCCCAGCCTTGGCGATCTCCTGATACATCCCAAACATCACATCGTCGAGACTCTGCCGCCCCTGCGTCTCTGTCCGCAACACAAAGTCTGTGATCATCGCGACAAGGTAGCCCTTCGTATAGAAAGAGATGCGCCGGTGTGGAATCCCTGTGGTGTCATAGCCATTAACCCAACTATCAAAGCTGGCAGCTTCGAGCGAGATATGATCCTTGCCTGCCATGCTATAGTGACGATCCAGCTCGCTATTGATGCTTTCGACCCATTGATCCCAGTTCCAAATCCCTGATTTCCAGAGCATCAAATCCCCATAGTAGGTCGTGACGCCTTCAGTGATATAGTGCAACCGAGAATAGTTTTCGCGCCCGTAATCATAAGGCTGCATGTCGGCGGGCCGCAAAGCTTTGACATTCCATGTATGGAAAAATTCATGGGAAGAAATCCCCAACAGGGACTTGTGCGCCTGTGGATGATTCATGCTCAACCCGGGCCCCATCACGATGACGGTGCTATTGTGGTGCTCTACTCCGTGGCGAAAATCATGCGGCCAAAACAGATACAGATAATGGTAAACGGAGACCGGACAATCTCCAAAGAGGGCAACCTGCGATTCGGAGTATCGAAGGATCTCCTGTTGTAGTTGAGGAATTTTGAGGGTGTGGTGGCCCTGAATCCAAAGGTGAATATCCAAGCCATCGACAGTCAGCTGCTCATGCTGAAGCTTGGCAGAAGCGATGATAGGGCTATCCACCATTTCGTGAAAAGACCTAAAGGTAATCGGCAAAGACTGCTCGTGTAGGGCACCACCAACAAGGTAGCCCTCCGGCAAATCCCAGCTGAGGGAGCAGCTTTCTGCTTCTTTTCCGGGCTGATACAGCAGGAAAGTGATCGGATTGAGATATACTAACTGATCATCCAAGTAGGACCCGCCAGCGTCTTTTTGATTGGCAAAGTAGAGGTAACGGACCAGGACCTCTCCGGCTTTGGGCACCAACATTCGCCACGTGTGGGTGTTCGTCTTGCTCCATTCAAGGGCGTTTCCCTCCTGATCTTCTGCCTGAAAGTCCGCTAAAAACTTCACATAGGACTGCTTGGTGTAGCGCCCTGGTCTCCAACGAGGCATGCAAAGGTCCAAGAACCCAGCTTCGCATTGGAGCTTGAGGGAGATCTGGAGCAATTGCTCTGTGGATCGAAGGAAGGATAGATGGTAGTGCATGTGCGTGTGAGGGGTTGCCTTAGCCTACGAATATACGAAAGGATTTAGCAAGAGAAACCCTCTTCTCCTCTCTTCGATGGGAGAACCATCTCAGCTGCAAATGGGTAGCGTGCACAATCATCCTGGCGGCTTGTGTACCTTCTACCATAATTTTCTCCAAAATTTCCTACATTACGATTCTATCATGTAAATTGGTAAGGAATCTCGTCAAGAAGCCAAATCACCATTTTCTATACTGCAAACTTACTTCTATGCGTGTCGATCTCCTTATAACATCAGCAGCCCTCGCCCTGTGGATCGGCGGAGGAAGCTGGTTCTGGGTGTGCCAAATAAAAGGGCATTGCGATGAAGTCTCTCCAGCGACGGCCTCCGCAGTCCCTCTGGAGGTTCCCGCCGAAGCTGTAGCGCTTCCGGGCCCAGGTTTCTTTGTCGGATCAGAGTTGGGCAATTTATTCACACGGGGCGAAACCCTTCTCAGCCCGATCGGGACCGACAGATTGATTTCCACTCCGGGCATTGACAAAGCCATCGACTCCCTGTACTTCCGCTTGCAAGCGGATGGCAGCTTTCTGGAAGTGACGGGTGCATATCTGGAAGGAGGCATCGCAGGGGAAACCTCCCAACTCGGCCTTCAGCGAGCGCAAGCCATCGGCAACCTGCTCCTGAGCCAAGGATTTTCGTCGGAGCGCATGGTCTATAGCTATGCCCCCGCAGACCATGTGTCATGGGCCGATTCGATGATCTCTGCTGGTAAACTCCGTTTGTTGCCCGCTCAAGTCGAAATTTCAGAAGAAGAAAAAGTCTTGTTATTTGAGCCCAGAAATCTATACTTCTCCACCGGAAGCGCAGAGCTCCCACTCGACGACTCCATCAGGACCTACTGCGCAGATGCGATTCAGTACTTGCGGTTTCATCCAGAGGCAATGATTGCTGTTACCGGCCACACGGACAATGTAGGTAGTGCCGCCAATAATAAAGCATTGGGACTCGACAGAGCCAACACCGTTGGAGGAATTCTCACTTCCTTTGGCTTTCCGGAATCGCAGCTCCGCGTGAGCTCGCAAGGTGCGGAAAGTCCCATCGCGGTGAATAGCACCCAGGAAGGTCGGTCTAAAAATCGCCGCGTGGAAGTCCGACTCTTCACTCAAAACTGATTCTCCTGATTCTGGCTCATTTCACGATATTCACTTTGCGTCCTTCGCAGCCGCAAATTAAATTGTTCATCCTGTTCAGCATCGTCTTCGGCCTGTTTTCCCATGAACTCTTGAGCAAACAGCGTGCGATCCGTCGGTCACCACTACTTCTCAATATCCACTTTTCCGTTCGTTTGACCCTCTAGCCCCACATAGTTATGAATTCGTTGATGGAAGATCTAGGCCCCGCCTTGGTATTAATGATTGTCGCAGCCCTGCTCGGTGGCCTGATCGTGTACCTCTGGTTTCGCAATCGCTACGCACGCCTGGAAGAGCGTACTCAGCAACTCTCGACCGAGAGCGCCAACTTGAGCAGCTCCCTGGCATCACTCAAAAAACAATATGCGCAAGCGGAGCTGCAAGCCAAAGGTTGTAATGAAAAACTCGCTCCCCTTCAAGGATTGTTGGAGGAAAAAGACAAGGCTTTTGCCACCGTGTCTGCTCGCCTTGTCGCCCTTGAGAAGGATCAGGAAGCACTTGCTTCCTACCAAGTAAAATATGAAGATTTGCAAGTCCGCTATCAGGCCATGGAAGATGCCGTGATGGAGATCAAGCAGAAATCTGCCCCTCGAAAAGAAGCTCCGGTGGTCGATAAATCAAGCGCAGCGATCTCCGAGGAGTTGGCGCGAGAGAAAGCATTGCGCATGAGCCTCGCAGCGCAGCTAGAAGGCATTCGCCCTTTCCGACAAAAATATGAAGATCTCAAAGAGAAGTACGATGCACTACTTGAGGCTAATCAAGCCCCATCTGTGTCCACACCACCTACCGTAGCTGTTGCTGATCCCGTTTCCACTCAAGCAGCGTCCGCCGTCATCCAGGAATCCCCTGCACCCAAGGAGTCCCAGGAAGAAACCCTTGCCCGCATTCAAGCACGTGCACAGGAGATCAACTTTGAGCGCATCGGAGTAGCGACTGCCGCTGAAAAAGATGACCTCAAGCTCGTCAAAGGCATCGGCCCCTTCATTGAAGTGAAGCTCAACAGCATCGGCATCTATACATTCCGCCAGATCGCTGCCTTCACTGAGGAGGATGAAGACAAGGTGAACGAAGTCATCGAATTTTTTCCGGGAAGGATTCGCAGAGACAGTTGGAGCAAGCAAGCTGCCGACCTTCACAAGGAAAAACAGCCTGAAGCAGGAAAGTAGCCGTTAAAAAATTGT
>DAITMB010000043.1:23062-37052 GCA_036835375.1 Bacteroidota bacterium | reverse complement strand
TGCGCAATCTTTCCGGGGCCAAGGATGCCCCATCGAATGGGAGTCGTCATGTGGTAAAAGGTGAGGTAAAAGGGGCGCCGACCAAGGCAAGTTGAGGCCTTTAAATTGGGAAAATTCTTCCAACATCAGCTCAGATTCCCTGTATCGACAGAAAGTTACGTCGGAGCACCCCTTCAAAAATCGGGACAAGCGGCTGAAGCTCAATGCCTCCACACTTGATCCTCTCAAGCTTTTCGCGACATCTCTCTCCTCACCGGCGGAAATAGCGAATTTTTACTTATTTATAGGGCGATTGTAGCGCACGGAGAAGTATCACAGACAATTTACTCACACGTCGGTCTTATGAACGAAGGTCCCTTTTTCACCAACGATGCCATTGTTTTGGGCTTGTTGTGCCTGGTTCTGGCATTTGTGTTCATCACTTCCATCAGTGAACGTCCTTTCTGGAAGGTATTTTACCGCTTCGTTCCTCCGCTCCTACTTTGCTACTTCCTACCAGCCCTGCTGACATGGCCCCTAGGTCTCATTGATGGAGAAATCTCACAGCTCTACAGTCCCGTGACGAGCCGCTATTTGCTTCCGGCAGCATTGATTCTCTTGTGTATTTCCATTGATATAAAAGGCATAGTCGGGCTGGGATTCAAGGCCTTAATCATGTTTCTCACCGCTACCGTCGGAATCGTGATCGGGGGACCGATTGCCTTGCTGATCTTGGGGAGCATCAATCCCGACATCATGGCCACCGCCGATGGAGAACCGCTGTGGAGAGGCTTGTCCACGGTAGCAGGGAGCTGGATCGGTGGCGGAGCGAATCAAGCGGCGATGAAGGAAATCTATCAAGTAAGTGAAAGCCTCTTTGGGTCCATGCTGGTAGTGGACATTGTGGTGGCCAATATCTGGATGGGATTTTTGCTCTATGGCGCAAGCATCACCACCAAAATTGACCGCTGGCTGAAGGCCGATAGTTCTGCCATCGAAGACCTCAAAGTGCGCGTGGAATCCTACAGCTCTTCCATCGCCAAGAATCCAACCACAACGGACTATTTTAAGATTTTGGCCGTCGCTTTTGGTGGCACGGGTCTTTCCCACTGGCTGGCAGACATCGTGACACCGTTTTTTATTCAACACGAAGCCTACCTAAACGAAATCGGCCTGAGCTCCCTGGCCTCCTCCTTCTTTTGGCTGGTGGTGTTCGCCACGACCGTCGGCGTGCTGCTGTCCTTCACACGTGTGAGACAATTGGAAGGTGCTGGCGCCACCAAAATTGGTTCTGTGTTCATCTACCTACTCGTGGCTTCCATCGGGATGAAGATGAATCTTAGTGAAGTATTCAATAATTTGGATGCTTTCGCTATCGGGCTGCTGTGGATGCTGATCCACGTGACATTGCTGCTGGTGGTCGCGAAACTGATCAAGGCTCCGTTTTTTTTCGTGGCAGTGGGCAGCCAGGCCAATGTCGGAGGTGCGGCTTCTGCCCCGGTGGTGGCAGCGGCATTCAGCCCTGCACTTGCGCCTGTGGGAGTGCTCCTGGCGGTGCTGGGCTATGCCCTGGGCACCTATGGCGCGATCATCAGCGCTGGATTAATGGAATGGGTGAGTCCGTAGCGGGAGTTTGAACTCAAGGACTATTTCAATGACAATAAACCATTTGACTTGAAATTTCGGCCAAATGTCTTCGCTTTTCCATTTTTCGCCGCTTTCAACTCTTCTCTTCTAGCTATCCAATCGCCGGGATTTATCGCACGACCTCTTCCCACTTCACTTCATTGACCAGTGGCTTTCCGGCCTCAAAGTCTGCTATATTTTGAAGGGTAGTCTGGGCGATCTGGGTGAGGGCATTTCGGGTGAAAAAAGCCTGGTGGGCAGTGATGAGTACATTGGGAAAGCTCATGAGCCGAGCGATGGTGTCGTCTTCGATGATGGTCTCGGAAAGGTCCCGAAAAAATAGCTTTTCTTCCTGCTCATAGACATCCAGACCCAAATATCCGAGGCGACCGTGCTTGAGGGAAGCAATCACTGCTTGCGTGTCCACGAGGCCCCCACGGCTGGTGTTGATGAGCATCGCGCCCTTTTTCATCTGGGCGAGGCGATCGCCATTGATGAGGTGGTGTGTCTCGGGAGTGAGGGGACAATGCAAGGACAGGATATCCGAATCGGCAAAAAGCACCTCCTTTTCGACGTAGTTCACTCCTTTGGCTTGAAGCGCTTCGGAAGGAAATTTGTCATACGCGAGCACCTTGCAGCCAAATCCCAGCATGATGTCGCAGAACGCCTGCCCGATTCTCCCGGTGCCGATCACGCCGACTGTCCGTCCGAAAAGGTCAAATCCCTCCATTCGCACCAACGAAAAGTTACCCTCTCTCACCCGGTTGTACGCTTTGTGGGTTTTGCGATTGAGCGTGAGGATGAGAGCGACGGCATGTTCAGCGACCGCATGGGGAGAATAAGCTGGAACCCTCAGAATCTTGATGTGATGGCGAGCTGCAGCTTCCAGGTCCACATTATTGAAGCCTGCACATCGAAGGGCAATCACCTGAAGGCCTTTGGAAGCGAGGTCGTCAATGAGGGTTGCACTGAGTTTGTCGTTGACGAAAACGCAGATGGCTGGAAACCCGCTTGCGAGCGACAATGACTCGGTGCGGGACCTGAGCCGGCTCTCAAAATACACGAGTTCATGGCCAAATGATTGATTCGCATCGTCGAAAAACTGTTGGTCGTAGGGTTGGTTACTGAACAGTGCGATTTTCATATGGTGGCGATTCGGATGGCAGGAATGGGATGTTGAATAGACACAAAAAGAAACTGGGTGAAGATCGGCGTTGATTTTTCCCTACGCAATTCATTTCTTCCAACGAGACAAAACAAGTGCTCCGAATTTTTTACTAAAAATCTCGCGCTTCGCCTTCCAGCGCTGGGCTCGCCATGTTATTCATTACCCGTTGGTTCTTTGCGGAATTTTGAATTTTATTTCTCTATTCTCTCTCATCCTGTCAGCTTCTCAGTATATTGAAGACGGTTGGTCGATGGCGTGTAGCGGTATAGGATTTGCTTCTTGTTAACGAAAAGCACACACTTGCTTGTGGGGAGGAACTGCGGTGGAAAGTTGAATGAAGTCATTCTTCGCTGAACGTCTTTACAGAGAGCTAAAGAAGGTCCCTTACCTGTCCATTGCTAATTAATTTTGATGGATTCAATTTTCCCTTGGTCTGCATAATCCTAGATTCCATGAGCTGCTTCAGGATATTTCAGCCATTTATTCTTTGTTTGTGCATCGTTCTCGCAGACTTTTCTCCCCTGCAAGGACAAAGTGAGGGTCTGTCCAAACGGCGGTCCATCTCCGTAGATGATAGCCTGTTGCTTCAGGCGTGCAAGGTGAGCACGAGGTCGTTTTATCCATCGGATCTGGTGCGGATGGATTCTGCCGCGCAAGCATATCTTTCGATAGCCACTCGGGTCGATGATCCTGCCGCCATTGTGGACGCATATTCCTTGCTGGGTACTGCAGCCATGGAGCGTGGCTGGGATTCTCGGGCCATGGAGGCTTTTTTGGCCAGCTACCGGATTTCCGATTCGCTCGACTTGCGGCGATCCTTCGCCCTCGCTACCAACAACGTCGGCACGATTTATTACAAACTAGATAAAAAAAAAGAAGCCCTCCTCTTCTATCGCCAATCCATGCAAGCCTGCATAGAAGAGAAACTTACCCGGCAACTCAGCCAAATCGTGTACAACGTGGCAATCATCTTTCATGACTGGGCCGAGCGAGATTCTGCACTCAAATATTATCGCTTGGGACTGGAGTTGGCAGAGGCGCAGCGAGACACATTGGCGCAGTCGGACCTCTACAACAGCATGGGGGTGATGACCTATCAAGACGGCTACAAGGAAGAGGGCAGGTACTTCTTGCAAAAATCCGTTGACCTCGCTGAGAGCCAGGAAGCTCACGACCGAGCATTTTATCCGCTTCTCAACCTGGGAACTTACAGTGTCGTGGAACGCAGGTTGTCTCTTGCTCAGCGCTACCTATCCCAAGCCAATCTCATCGCCCAAGAGCAGGAAGCCATTGACATGCAAGCAGATGTGGCCCGGGCACTCGCCAAGCTGGATTCGGCACGAGGGGACATGGCTAGCGCCTATCAGCACTTGCTGAAGTGGAATATGCTCACAGCTCGTATTGACTCCGCCAACGCCGAGGATGATTTGGCGATCCTTCGCGAAAAGTTCGATGCAGACCTACGCGACGAGCAAATCGAAGCGATGGAACTCCTCGCCATCGAAAAAGATGGACAGCTCCTCCTCCAAACGCGCCTCAATTGGGCCTTTGGATTTCTGCTCCTCTCTCACATGCTTCTGGCTGTGATCCTCTTTCGTGTTTATCGCTTGCGAAAAAAGCACAATGAGGTGCTTCAGCGCATGAATGCAGACAAAGACGCAATGCTTCATGTCGTGGCCCACGACCTCCAAAGCCCGATGGTCAACATCCGCGGCTTGACAAGCTTGATCGGCGAAAGTGCTCAGCTCGAACCAGTAGAGAAACAGATCATTTCGATGATTCACCGAGAACTGGATCGCAGTGATGCCTTGGTGCACAACCTGCTTGATCTGGAAAGCATCGAATCAGGTGACCTTCCAATACGACTGGAGCCTGTCAATCTCAGTGAGGTCATTGCTGAAATGGGAGATAAATACCGGCGGATCGCAGAGCCAAAACGAATCAAGGTAGAAACTGCCGTCCCGATCGCGGACTATGCCCTGCGGACTGATCGGGACTTTGTCTCACGAATACTGGATAATCTCATCTCCAATGCCATCAAGTTCTCCCCATCGGACACGATTGTGCGCATTGGGCTGGGCAGAGATCATAAGGAACTTCGGATTGATGTCGCAGATCGGGGACCTGGTTTTTCTGAGTTGGACAAATCACGGCTTTTTGGTCGCTTTCAGCGACTCAGCGCCCAGCCTACCGCTGGAGAAAGTTCTACGGGCCTGGGCTTGGCCATCACCAAAGCCCTCGTAGAACGCTTGGATGGCCGCATTGAGGTGGACTCGCAAATTGGGCAAGGCGCACATTTTTCTGTGTATTTGCCCGCAAAATAACGTCCAACGATTGACTAAGCTACAACTTTACCTCTCGAACTTCGCCAGGCTGCATTCCCTCCAGGGTCCAGGGGCCGATCCGCCAACGAAGCAGGCGAAGGGTCGGAAACCCAACAGCGGCTGTCATTTTCCTGACTTGCCTGTTTTTCCCTTCTCGAATTACGAGTGAAATCCATGAATCCGGCACAGACTTTCGGTACCGAATCGGTGGTATTCTCGGAGGAAGATTGGGCGGAGATATCTGGCAAGCAAATGCTGGCGCGGTACGGATGGCCTTGCCTTTGGCCTGAATGGTCACCCCTCGTTGCAGCTTCGCGAGCGCCTCTTGCGTCGGAATCCCTTCTACCTGCACCCAGTATTCCTTTTCAATGGCGGCAGACAGCCAGCGCTGATTTTGCTGCGGATCGTTGCTGAGGAGCAGCAAGCCTTCGGAGTCTTCATCCAGACGGCCAATGGGATACACATCCTTTGGGAAATCGAAATATTCCCCCAAGGTGTGTTTCCCTTCTATGGCAGAAAATTGACTCAGTACACCAAAGGGCTTGTAGAGCGCAAAGGAACGATACATATTCCCTTATTCGCCCAGTCCTTCTAAGATTTCTGGAGAGATACCTACGGAAGAAAATCCGCCGTCGTGGAATAGATTCTGCATGGTCACCTTGCGGGTGAGATCGGAAAATAGGCTGATCACATAGTTGGCGCAATCCTCAGCGGAAGCATTGCCCAAAGGCGACATTTTCGCACCATAATCCAGCATTTTGCTGAATCCTGACACCCCTGATCCAGCCGTTGTTGGCGTCGGAGACTGAGAAATTGTGTTCACACGCACTTTTGCCAGCTTGCCAAAGTGCCATCCAAAGCTTCTGGCGATGGATTCGAGCAAGGCTTTGGCATCGGCCATATCGCTGTAGTCAGGAAAAGTACGCTGAGCTGCCACGTAAGTGAGTCCCACGATAGACCCCCATTCGTTCATGGCGTTGCGCTGATACAGCACTTGCATGACCTTATGAAAACTCATGGCAGAGATGTCATAGGTCTTGTTGAGCCAATCATAGTTGAGGTCGGTGTAAATTCGTCCTTTGCGCACATTGGGGGACATTCCGATGGAATGCAGGACAAAATCAATCTTGCCATATTGCTCTTCCGCCGCTTCTACAAGCTTGGTAAGATCTTCGGTGCTGGTCGCATCGGCAGGAATAAGCTGTGATTGCGTTTTTTCGGCCAGCTCTTTGATCTCGCCCATGCGAAGGGCTACGGGCGCATTGGTGAGTACAAATCGGCCACCTTCTTCATACACTCGCTCTGCTACCTTCCACGCGATGGAAGAGGAATCGAGGGCACCGAAGATGATGCCATTTTTGCCTTGGAGTAGATTGTTGGACATAAGCTTTCGCAGTTTCATCAATTGGGGGTCAAATACGGATAAATTTTCAATTCAGGCAACAGAAACTGCCGGGGCAGGCTGATAGGCTCCCATCAGAACGGCTGCAAAGAAATCTCAACGTACATGGGACCACCCAAGGTAAGCACCCAAATGATTCTCCCTCATTTTGATTTCAGTCCACAGATTCTCTCTGCTCCTTTGCCCGGATGCTTGGCAAAAGTCTGCCGAAAGCGTAGTTTTGGCTCTTGTCATTTATCGATCCGAATTCAGCACGAATGGGCTTACAACTTGTCATTGTTCCTACCTATAATGAAAAAGAGAACATCGCTCTCCTGATTCAGCAAGTCATGAAAACCCTGCCTGAGGTCCACATGCTGATCGTGGAGGACAACTCTCCTGATGGTACGGCAGACATCGTCAAGGACTTGATGGAGACATATCCGACGCGCCTGTTCATGGAGCAACGAGCTGGAAAACAGGGATTAGGGACGGCTTACTTGCATGGATTTCGCTGGGCGCTGGATCGTGGCTACCATTTTATCTTTGAGATGGACGCGGATTTTAGTCACAATCCCGATGACTTGACTTTGCTCCTGGAGGCATGTTCGCAGGCGGGCTTCGACATGTCCATCGGCTCTCGATATGTCAACGGGGTGAATGTGATCAATTGGCCCATCGGGCGCGTATTGATGAGCTACTACGCCAGTTGGTATGTGCGAAAAATCACAGGAATGCCGATCATGGACACCACGGCGGGGTTCAAGTGCTACACAGCGCCAGTGCTAACCAAAATCATGGCACGCCCCCTGCGATTCACCGGTTATGCTTTTCAGATCGAAATGAAATTTCGCGCTTGGAAGTATGGATTCAAAATCAAGGAAGTCCCGATCATTTTTCGGGATCGCACGATGGGCCAGTCCAAGATGTCGAGCGGTATTTTCAAAGAAGCCTTTTTCGGGGTGATGGGCATGAAAATTCGCAGTTGGTTTCAATCCTGGGCTTGAAATCCTGTATCAGAACACACCCTCATGAGCCGACTTCCCACCATCGACACTTGGTCCCAATATCGGGAGTCGCTGCTGAAATATGCCGCTTGGAGCATATTGGGGCTGAGTTTGCTGATTTTATTGGTTCGGGGATTTGCAAGCTCTGGCGCAGGGACAGTCCGTGCGTGGGACGACGCCTACATGTTTTGTAGATATGCCTATAATTTGGCGAATCATGGTGTTTTTGGATGGAATCCCGACGAACCCAGTTACGGCTGTACCAGCATGCTGTATGTTGTATGGATCTGGATTTGGCAAGAAGTCATAGGCATTGGAATCAGTCACGCCAACGTGATGCTAGTGTGCTCTTCGCTCTTTTTTGGCCTGCTGGGACTGTTTTTTTTAGGGAAAATTCTCGCTCATTTGCTTCCTGATGACAACTTGGGATGGATTTGGGTCCTTCCCCTCACTGGAAGTTCAGCCTTTCACTGGGTGAGCCTGAGTGGCATGGACAGTACACTGAGCTTCGCAGCGACCTGCCTTATGGTTTTTTGCTGGCTGAAAGAACAAGCGTCGCCATCCCGACAGCGCTATTTCATAGCGATCATCGCTACTTACCTGCCATTTTTGGCTCGGCCAGACACAGGCATTTACTTTCTCCTATTTCCCGTGTTGTGGCTGTGGGCAACCAATCAGAAACGTCGCTTGTGGCCAACAGTGGCCATGCTGGGCCTCCTCTTTTGTGCACACATGGTAGCGACTTGGTGGTATTTCGGCGACCCCACTCCCCTCCCGGCCTATTCCAAATCCTTCTCATATCTGGAAGGCTATCTAGGCATGGACCTGTGGCCTGTGAAGACCTACCTGGGGCAATTTCTGTGTATGGGAATCTTGCCATTCATCGTGCTCGTGATCTTGGGCAAGCGAGGCCATTGGAAGGTGCTGGCCGCCTTTTGGATACCTATGTTGCTGACCCTGTTGGTCTTGTCATCCAAGGTTCAGATTATGGGGTATTTTTCCAGATTCTTTTTGCCTTCCTTGCCCTTTCTGCTGGTCGGGCCACTGGCATTTCTCGCATGTAAGGACCGCCATTTCCCACGCCCCCAAGTGCCGCTGATCATCCTGCTGTGGACGACCGTGATGATCTCCGGAACTTTTATTGATCGCTGGGAAAGATCCCGCACAAATGAAAAAAAGCGGGAAGCAAGTACCATCCAAGGCAAAAATTTTCTGCATTCGGCCAGCAATTCCACTACTTGGGACCAAGACTTTAACCTACCGATTCATATGTTGGAAGTACTGCCAGCGGGTGCTTCCTTCGCTGCCACAGAGCACGGCTACCCTTCTGTCCACTATCCGGATCTGCGCATCATGGACCTTGCAGGACTCCACCATCCTGCGATTGCCAAAGAGGGTTACAACGACAGCCAGCTCGCAAGCTGGAAACCTGACTTGATATGGATGCCCCATCGTCACTACATTGGATTGCGAAAACGCATGACCGATGGAGCATTTTTTCAGGAAAAGTACCTCTATGTGCCAAATGTGGACTCCTTTGGCGTGGCCCTGTACTTGGACAGTCCGGCCTTTGACAGCTTGATGCATCAACTCAAGGTGTGGCAATCTCGCACTGAGCAGCCCTGATTTAGCGGTTTGTCATTGCTTTTTGAAGCGAAGGCACGGGCACAAAGCGCGCGTCGCCGCTATCTGCGTGGAGCGCCTCCAGCGTTTCGACGATGTCCCGGTGACCGATCTTTTCTGCCCATTCGAATGGCCCAAAGGGATAATTGGTCCCGAGCTTCATCGCAGTGTCAATGTCTTCACGGGTAGCCGTGCCTTCTTGCTCCACAAGAAATGCTTCATTGATGATCAAAAACAGCACCCTCGGCGACACCATCCCTACACGATCCTGGATGGGCTCGCAGGGCTGGTTCCAGAAAGCACTTAATTCGCCAATGATCTCCCTGGAGGATTTTTCCAAATAGGAAATTTCCCATAATTCTCTATCCAAAAACCCAGGCAACGCATTCATTCCCAGCAATTTGTCCTGCCGTAAATGCCGATGCATCAAACACATACCCAAGAGAGATTTTTTTACGGCAGCCCCGACAATCAGCAGCTCTTCAGAGCGACCGTATCGGTCCAGTCGGCTGGGATGGTCCTCAAGCTGAAGGTCGATTACCATGCGATAGCGATCTAAGTCCGCCGGAGGCATCTCCCCCTGGTAGTCGGGCGTCACTTGGAGTCTTCGAAGGCATTCTTCGCGGCGAGAGGTGGTCCCGACAAGGGCAAAAGGGGCAAAATTCATGGGTAAATTTGATAAATCAGAACCGCTCATCATCGAAAGAGACGTGACTGTTCCCTCTCATCTTGTGTGACAATCGTGTGTGACAAGTCAACACATATTTTCAGCGCGCTAGCCTTCACTTTGAGCATTACGCTGGCGCAGCACCTCTACCACAGCAGGCAAGCTGGTTCCCTTGGCTTCCAGCAACACCATCAAGTGGTATATGAGATCAGCACACTCATTTAGAAATAGTGCCTCGTTGTCGTCTTTGGCTTCAATGATGGTCTCCACCGCTTCTTCGCCTACTTTTTGAGCAATCTTGTTGATGCCCTTTTGAAAAAGTGACGTGGTGTAGCTTCCTTCTGTCATTTGCTCGTGACGCGAGCGAATGAGCCTACCTAAAGCATCTAAAAAAAATACAGATGCCTCATTGTCCTCCCCAAAGCAAGTATGAGTTCCCGTATGGCACACAGGCCCTTGGGGATGCACGTGGATCAGCAACGTGTCTTCATCACAGTCTTCAAAAATACTCTGCACATGCAAAAAGTTGCCAGAAGTCTCGCCTTTGGTCCATAGCCGCTGTTTGCTCCTACTAAAGAATGTCACACGACCTTCCCGGCGGGTTTTTTCCAGGGCTTCTTGATTCATGTATCCCAACATCAAGACCTGCCGGGTATCAGCATCCTGTATGATGGCTGGAATCAATCCGTTTTGCTTTTCTAAATTCATGGACAGGCAATCAAATAATCCTAGAACTGAGAAAAAGTGCCTCAACAAATGGCGTAGCGAGCCAAACATTGCGCCTCCCCTCCCCTCTTCTGGGCAGGGCAAAGATGCAAAACTCTCTGCTGATTCCCTGATAACTTGATAGGCCGCCTCGAAAAGATTGGCTTGCATGGACGGCACTCCGCTGTCTTCCAGCGAATAAGGTGCTCAATTTACTGTAGGCTGCGAATGCTTGCGAATGGCGATGCCCTCAGCTGCCAGAAATGCCTTGAGCTCAGGGATGGGAATGGTGCCAAAGTGAAACACCGAAGCAGCCAGCGCAGCATCCGCCTTCCCCTCCGTGAAAGCCTCAGTGAAGTGGGCCATCGTGCCTGCCCCTCCGGAAGCGATCACAGGAACGGGACATCGCTCCGAAACCGCCCTCGTGATATCCAAAGAAAATCCGGCTTTCGTCCCGTCACTGGCCATGGAAGTGAGCAGCATCTCCCCCGCGCCTCGGTCACAGATCTCTTTTGCCCAAGCGAGTGTGTTGAGATTCGTAGGCCGACGACCACCGTGTGTAAACACATGCCAATCCCCTTCAAGCAGGTTGGTATCTATCGCTACCACGACGCATTGCGATCCAAATTCGCGGGCCAGTTCATCAATCAGCGCTGGCCGCTGCACGGCAGCGGAGTTGATTGACACCTTATCGGCACCCGCGAGGAGCAGTCGCGAGACGTCCTCCACCGAGCGAATCCCGCCCCCCACAGTAAAGGGGATATTGATTGCCGCTGCGACGTGGCGAACCAATTCAAGCAGGGTGTCCCGGTTCTCGACCGTGGCAGTGATGTCTAGAAAGCACAGTTCATCGGCACCTGACAGCGCATAGGCACCAGCCAATTCCACGGGATCGCCCGCGTCACGCAAGTCCACGAAGTTGACGCCTTTCACGGTGCGCCCGTCTTTGATGTCCAGACAAGGAATGATTCGCTTCGTAAGCATTCTGATTCAGGTTGGATCAAATGAATTAGTCCCAGATAAGGCTCACTTTTTGTCCTGTAGCAGTGGCTTGATAGATTGCTTCGATGATCTTCATGTCCCGTCTGCCCATTTCGCCAGGGGTCTTCAGGGGCTCTTTCCCCCGGACGACCTGAACGAAATGATCCATATGGAGTGCTTGTTCAGAAAGTTGCCCGAGCGCCAGGGTTTCTTCGCCTCGATATCCTTGCAAACCATCATAGCCAAAGGCAGGGGACAGCCCGAAATTCCCTTTTTCACAGAATACGTCCAAGTGATGCACATTCACCGCGTAGCTCGTGGAACAATTGGCTAAGGCACCGGAGGGGAATCGCATCTGCCACAGGATCGTCTCATCCACATCTACGAAGCGCTCGGGGTAAGTCTTGATTTCTTGGGCTGTGACTTCTATGGGTAATTCGCCCGAAACATAGCATGCAGCCTGAATGCAATACACCCCCACGTCCATCATGGCTCCACCACCTGCGAGTTCTCGGTGAAAGCGCCAGTTTTCCCATCCAAAAGCTCGAAACCCGAAGGCAGCTTCGATTAGCTTGATTTCACCATATACCTTCTCCTGGCCAAGGCGCATCATCTCTTGGTTGTGGGGTTCCAAGTGCAAGCGATAGCCCACACCGAGCTTCACCCCAGCAGTTTGGCAAGCTGCAATCATGGCATCGCACTCTGCCACAGACACTGCCATGGGCTTTTCTGTAATCACGTGTTTTCCAGCCTTGGCCGCTCGAATCACATATTCGGCGTGCATGGCATTGGGCAAAACCACGTACACGATGTCGATGTCAGGGTCCTTGGCAATGTCGTCAAAGGTGTCGTAGGAATAAATGTGTGACGGGTCAAAACCATACTCCTTCGCCCACTGCTCTCCCTTGCTGCGGTCGCCCGTCACGACGCCTGCCAGGCGGCAGTGCTTCGTCGATTTCAATGCCGGTCCGAGCTGACCACGACTGTAATTACCCAACCCTACCAAAGCGACTCCAAGCACAGGCTCATCAGATGATTCACATGCAGCTTGGAGGGTGGCAAGTCCGCTGAGAGCGGTAAGGCCGGTGCCCAAGGCAGTAGCTTTGAGAAATTGTCGGCGCGTCGTTGTCATAGTAGGTTGGGTTATTGACCAGAAAAAATAGCTTGGATGAGTTGATCTGATAAGGCAGGAAGGTGTAGCTCGAGTTCTGCTGAAGTCTGCAACACAGGTGCTTTGAGGCTGTCTGGAAGGGCCTCTGCGCCGTGGAGCGCACCCAGGATGGCGCCTGCCATCGCAGCAGAGGTATCATTGTCGCGCCCAAAGTTCACGATGAATTCCATCGTGGAAAGATACTCAAACTCCCCCATCATCATGCCAGTGAGCACCACCAGCCAAATTTCATCCGGATGAAAGGGCATTCTCCGCAACTCTTGATCCAGGCTCCCATAGGCCGTGGCCCAAGCGGCATAGCGCTGTCGCTCTGCGGGACTGCTCATTGGCAGGGCCAGAGGCAACCTGTCTTTGCCCGCGAGGTATGCCTCGGCATCGACACTTCGCGCCTGCTGCACAATCCGCAGGGCCCTTTGATAGGCTTTGTAGGCGGTCCTCCCCACCAGACGGCTTTGAAAGTAGCCTTTGGGATCCACCGTGCGAATCACTCCGAGAATGGTGTCCCGGGAAGCTTGTGGCGCACATGCCGCCGAGACCATGGCTGCTATGAGTCCAGTCATGTCCCTGGCATAGCCCAAGTCATAAATGTCCATTTGATAGGCGACTTCGTAGGCGCGCGCAGGCTGCCCAGGATATCTCAATCCCACTGCTGGGGCGTAGATCATGCCAGCGCAGACCATTTCTCCCCCATAAAATCGATGAAGTGCTTCCTGATACTTTGCATGATCTCCGGCAACAAAGGGGCGGGCTACTTTCACCCACTCACTGAGCCAATGCGCTTGGCGAAGGAGGCCTTCGTATGGTTCTACTTGGGAGGATTGTTGCTTGCTGAGTAACGACAGGGCGAGGTCGTGTTCTTGAATAATTGACAAGGCCAACGCTCGGGCGGGATCTGGATCTTCCGGCTGTGTAAGGACGTCTATCAAAAGCTTTTTCCAGCGCGTGTCGTCAGTGCTGCCGCCAGCGGGAAGATTCCAGCCCCAGGTCCCTTCGCCAGAAGGTTCTCTCACCATATCAGTGAGCGTGGAGATGTGGCCATATTCAGCTTGAATGGCCTCCCGAGACCACATTTCGGTCGGTGCGCCCATGGCATCGCCAATGGAAGTACCCAACAACCCGCCCAATATTCGGTCGTGCAGGTCTTTCTTATCATACATAGCTACGAGGTGTTGGTCAATGGTTGACGGGGGAAGAGGGCCACAATGAACCAGAAAGACTCCCAAAATCAGCGCACTCCATGCTTTGGAAGTCCTGGTATAATGGCTGGTCTGGCACGAAATAAAGTGGGGGATACCATGCGCGTTCATGGTCCAAAACCTACGTATTTTTTTCTATTCCTCCGGCTCTTCTATGATCTT
>DAITMB010000043.1:16170-22962 GCA_036835375.1 Bacteroidota bacterium | reverse complement strand
CCCAGATCGAGCAACTTGTGATCGTAACAGAAAAAATGGCCGCTGTGTGCGGGATAGGAAAAAGGCAATTTTCCTGAAAAATTTTCTCGGCCAGACAGCAAGCCCGCCAACGCTTCGGCACCCTCAAAACCCGGCAAGCCCGCCCACACAATCGCAGCACAGCCCGCTGCTATCTCTCCCAACATGCGAGGACGCCCTGCGAGCAAGATCAGCACGACAGGACATCCCGTGCGCTGCGCTTCCAAGATCCAGGTCCGCTGTGTTTCCTCCAGCGACAAGTCATACGCATTGCCAGATCCTTCCGAATAAGGCTCCTCCCCCATCACGAGCAGGATCACATCTCCCGGCTGAGCAGTGTCTGCCAACATTTCCTGAGAACAAAGCAGAGCTTGTCCCGGATACTCCGCCAACATGGCATCCCACACCGTGAGAAGCTCATCAGGAAAAAGTCGGTCCTCGGAAGGAATCCATCGCAAGCTCCAGCCGCCTGCAATAGCGCGCTTCATGTTGGCCAAGGGGCCAGATACGATTAGCCTTCCCTGAACTGCCTTTAAAGGAAGAATTCCTTCGTTTTTGAGCAACACCATCGACTCAAGCGCTGCTGTGCGAGCCGACGATTTTGCGCTTGGCAGGGCGATCCGCTCGGCTACCTCTGGGCTTGGGTAGGGGTTTTCGAAGAGACCCAACTCATATTTTAAGGTCAGAATTCGCAGCACCGAGGCATCAATGCGACTTTCTGGCACACTCCCTTCTTCGACCAACTCGATCAACCATTGACCAAAATCAGTTGTGAATGGAGTCATCGACATATCAATTCCGGCCTCTACTGCCATTCTCACAGCTTCCTTCTGCGAAGCGGCCACGCGGTGAACCGTGTGCAGCCGGATCACATCTTCCCAATCAGTGACGACCACGCCTTCAAATCCCAATTCTTCGCGCAAGAGTCCCTGTAATAAGCGTTGGGAGGCGTGAACGGGTTCTCCGTTGACCTCACCGCCATTGATCATAAAGGTTTTGACTCCAGCCTGAATGGCCGCCCGAAAAGGCGGAAGAAAGTGTTCGTAGAGGCGGTGCTTTGATATGTCGGAGGGGCTGCGGTCCCAGCCGGAAAGTGGGTCAGAATACCCAATAAAATGCTTGGCGCAGGCTGCTTGGCGAAATGGCTGATCGGCGCTGGCAGGTTGCTCTATGGTCTGGATGAAAGCGGCTCCCATGCGGCTACACAGCAGTTGCTCTTCACTATATGTCTCGTAAAAGCGCGGAAATCGTGGATTTCTCCCCACATCCAATACAGGAGCAAACACCCAGTGATGGCCCAGATGAGCCGTTTCGCGGTGAATGACCTGACCCTCAGCGGCAGAAAAGCTGGAATCAAACGTGGCGCCAAGGTTGATTCGGTGCGGAAAAATGGTGCCCTGTGTGAGGTAGCTGGAACCGTGCATGTGGTCGATCCCGTAGATAATCGGGATCTTGAGACGGTGAGTAGAGACACTGATCGTCTGCAATTCTTGCGAAAAGTTTACCCATTCTGCCGCTGGGATAGCAATCCCATTCAGGAATGATCCCACATGATGGTCGCGAATCAACCCACGTACTACCTCCGGGTCAAGGCCAAATCGATCTCCCGGACTCCCGTCAGCATTGTTCTCAGGGTCATGTAGAAGAGTACTGTTGGTGAGTTGCATCATCTGCCCTACTTTTTCTGCCAAGGACATCTGAGCGATCAAGCCAGACAGAAAAGCTTGTTGGGAAGAGGAGTGAAGCGAGGGAATTCGGGCGGAGGAAAGAGGCGAAGTGCTCATCGGGGGAAGAAAAAGCAGGGTAGTAGTAGTGAGGCAATCTAAATACAGAGAAGCAACTGAATGATCAGCATGGAAGCACACTTTATCGGAAAGATGCACGGAATGACCAATGCAAAGGAAAAGCACCTTGCTGAGGTTCTCCACGGCGAATGCGCATCGCTGCCATTTTCGCGAGCTCTTCATAATCATACCCCAACGTGGTGATCCCGCCTGCGAGGGTGGACTTCAGCGCGCGTGATTCAAACGAGACTACCCCGAGATCCTTGCCCAAAGACAAGCCTTCGCGATCGGCATAGGCGACCAAGTGGGCCAGAGTCTCGTCTTCCAGCACAAATGCCAAGTCTCCCAATTGTACTTTTCGATCTTCCCAATGGGTGAATGCTTTGAAAGGGAGCCCCTCTGCTATGCAGAATGCTTCGATTGACTCAAGGATTTCTTGTGGAAAGCGAAAGTCATCTGGAAAATAAAGGACTACTCGCCGAAAAGCTTTGACTAGATTTTCCACTTGCGCCAACGCATCATCCCAAGCATTTTTTCGGTCAAATATCAACTGTGTCGTTTGCGGATCCAACCCTGCTACGGAGTGAGTCAATACGATGAGTCGCTCCGTGGCTACGGACTCCATGGCTCGCTTGAGGTCGTCTTGGTAGGCAAAAAAATGTGGGATGACCACGAAAAAATCGTAATCGTCGCGGTGCTCCTCTAATGAAAGATTGAGCAGGCGATAGTTGTGTTCATAGGAGAGCAAAGTCAATTCGGCTTCTCCTTCCAGTTCCTTGGTCAAGCTGCGATACAGATCCCAGCGGGTTTCATCCAAGCGGTCAAAAATAGTGAGTACACGGATCGGTACACTCAGCACGTCTTCTGCAACAAAGAAACCCTTTCCCGGAATCGACCGAATCATCCCGCGCCTTGTCAACTCTTTGTAAGCCTTCTCCACTGTGTCGCGCGAGAGATTACATTCGCTGGAAGCTTCATTGATCGAGGGGATTCTGTCCCCAGGCAACAACACGGACTTGCGAATGTCGCGGGATACGGCCAAAATGACCTGCCGATACTTTGGCAACCGACTGTCAAAGTCAAGTTGCTGTAGATTGGTGATGTATCCAGACATAAAATTGTCGAAAAGCAGGAGATTGCCCCCCGCTCATCCACGAAACATTGAACCTTTGGAAATTGCCGCGAACATCTGTTCTATAACCAAAGAGTGAGATGCCTGTAGATAGTAGATTTTGTAATTCAATAATAGCATGGATTACGATCAAGTGCAAACGATGGCCCAAAAAATTAATTTACTCATTATCAGATCAATGCAAAATTTAACATCTCATTCTGAATATACCGGGAACCTTTCCGGCAACGTTCGTTTGTTGTCGATTTGAAGAATCTACTTCTGAAGCCCCAAAATTGAAAAAAAGTGGAAAATGAGTCTGCAAATCAATGGGCAAACCGTTGCCCAACTCCTTCTTTCGCCTGCACATCCAAGCTTCTTTGACTCGCAACTTGCTATGAATCTTTGGTAGGATTTTCATAACCAATTTAGGTGAATTACTATCTAATGATTTGTTCTCTCAGCACATTGATCCTAACAATCTTCCAGAAAACGACGATTCTTCCTTTTAATAGCTGATTTTGAAAGATTTGCCTGAGAGATCGCGCGACTTTTCCAGACGATGAAGCAACGAATATGATTTTTTTCATATAATAATCCCTGGCTTCCTCTTCTGAATCAAATCACACAATCAATTCACTATCAATGATTTAAATTTACAAAAATGGTTTGTAGTCAGTTTTCTCGCTCAAGCTAATACCTCCTTTCAAAAAAAAATCTTGGGATTTCGCCTGAATCCATCTACTTTTATCAAGCCGCGAACATATTCTTGCTCTATCTCCAAAGGGAATTTAATTGGTGCTCAACTACTACTACCAATGAACTCCCCAGTTATTTCTATTTCTTCTCATGCCCAAGATCCTAGTCCTAAATACTGTAAAGTGATCGACTCGGTGTTGAGTGAGATACACCGAAATGTATTTAGACCTGGAGACCGTATTCCTTCGATCAAGGAAGCCAGTGAAGAGTATCTGCTTTCTCGTGACACGGTAGAGAAAGCATATCGGGAACTGAGCCAGCGCGGCGTCCTGATCTCCGTACCGGGCAAGGGCTACTATGTCAAAGGCAAGACTGCGAGTTCTAAACTCAAGGTACTTACCCTCCTCCCTACTTTGGGACCCGAAGAGCTTGATCTCTACGATGCCTTCGTACAAGGCCTCGGAAAACAAGGGGTTTCTCACCTCTACTGCTATCACTTTCAGGAGCAGGAATTCACAACTATCCTCAACAATTATCTCGGAGACTACGATTACTATCTGGTATTGCCGAGATTCCAAGGCTCCTCTGAGCAGGCCAGCCAGGTACTAAAGAAGATCCCCCAAAACAAGCTCATTTTGCTCGGGAAAAAGCCCTCTCGTTTTCCCAGCAAGGATCCGGAGCTGGCTAGAATGTTGTCTAAACTATTAATGCCTGTGGAGCGCCAACTGTCCAAATACGATACCTGGACTTTTCTCAAACCATCCAGCCCGTGCTGTGTGCCGGTAGATTGGGATCACGCCTTGATCCAATACGGTCAATCTTCACGCGCCAAGGTGCGGACGGCATGCATGAGCGAAGGTTTTGAGCCCACCGCAGGTCAAGTATATTTTGTGTGGAGCGACAAAGATCTCGATGCTTTGCTGTGCACTGCCCAGCAAATGGGTTGGAAACTCGGCCAGGACATCGGTGTGATCAGCTTTCACGAGCATGTGCTCAAGACCGTGCTAGCCGGTGGGATCACGACCATTCAAATTGATGCCGAGGAAATGGGCTTTTCTGCCGCAGAAATGGTCATCCACAACCTGCCGAAAAACTTCAAATTGCGACTCACTTTGAACCAACGCGCGTCCTTATAAGCAGCCAGCGCTCTCCGGAGGGGCGTCAGTGCCTCAACTCTCATTTCAAGAAATTTTTTCCTTTGAAAAGCAGCCTCACAAGGGTTGCTTTTTCCTTGCTGTCAGGTTGGAAATGGAACACACCCACTGTAATTTCGCAGCCACATTGAACGAAAGCAGGAAACATGGCAAAAGGAAATTCGCTGACCAGCCGCGCTGAAAACTACTCCGAGTGGTACAATGAACTGGTGAAAAAAGCTGATCTGGCAGAAAACTCAGCCGTCCGGGGCTGCATGGTCATCAAGCCCTATGGCTATGCCATTTGGGAAAGAATGCAGCGGATCCTCGACGATATGTTCAAGGAAACAGGCCATGTCAATGCATATTTCCCGCTGTTTATCCCAAAAAGCTTCTTGAGCAAGGAAGCAGCCCATGTCGAGGGCTTCGCCAAAGAGTGCGCTGTGGTGACACACCATCGCCTCATGAACGATCCCAATGGTAGCGGGGTGATCGTGGACCCTGACTCCAAGTTGGAAGAAGAGCTGATCGTTCGCCCGACTTCTGAGACCATCATCTGGTCCACCTACCGAAATTGGGTCCAAAGCTACCGAGACCTGCCCCTGCTGATCAATCAGTGGGCCAATGTCGTGCGTTGGGAATTGCGAACGAGAATGTTTTTGCGAACCACGGAGTTTCTCTGGCAAGAAGGCCACACCGCTCACGCCACCTCCGAAGAAGCCATCGAAGAAGCTGAGCGCATGCTTCACGTCTATGGCGAATTCGCTGAAAACACCCTCGCCATCCCTGTCATCCGTGGCACCAAAACTGAGCGCGAACGATTCGCAGGAGCACTCGAAACATATACCATCGAGGCACTCATGCAAGACGGAAAAGCCTTACAGTCAGGCACTTCTCACTTCCTTGGACAGAATTTTGCGAAGGCATTTGACGTAAAATTCATGACTTCGGATAATAAAGAAGAGTATGTCTGGGCAACTTCCTGGGGCGTTTCCACCCGTCTCATGGGCGCGCTGATCATGTCACACTCCGACGACAATGGGTTGGTGCTTCCGCCTGTTCTCGCTCCAATTCAAGTGGTGATCGTGCCCATCGGGAAAAAAGATGCGGAGGGTGAAAAGGTATTCGATCAATGCAGAGAACTCATGGCCAAGCTTCGCGCTGCGGGCGTGCGCGTGAAGTTTGATGACGATGACACCAAGAAGCCCGGCTGGAAGTTCAATGAATGGGAGCTCAAAGGGGTCCCCATCCGCCTCGCCTTGGGCCCGAGAGACTTGCAAGAGGGCAAGATCGAGGTGGCCAGAAGAGATACACAAACCAAAGAAACCCGCTCTATCTCCGGTGGGTTTGTCCCTGAATTGCTCGACCTGCTGGACGACATTCAGGCTAATCTTTACGAAAAGGCAAAGCGCTTTCGGGAAGAGAATACCCACGAAGTCAATACTTGGGAAGAATTCAAGGCGGCCATCGATTCCAATGTCCCAGGGTTTCTCTATGCACACTGGGATGGCAGCACGGAGACGGAGGATAAGATTCAGGAGGAAACCAAGGCCACCATTCGCTGTATCCCCATCGACAATCCGCTCGAAGAAGGGCAATGCGTGTACTCTGGCAAGCCTTCTCGACAACGTGTGCTGTTTGCCAAAGCTTATTAAGCACAGTGGTTTCGCCACTTAACATCTCACAAAGCCGCCCTACTCGAAAGCAGAGGGCGGCTTTTCTTTGGTTTCCTCTCATTCGCTGCGAGATCTCAGGGACAAATTAAGTCGCCCCGTAGCGCCACTTGTACTGAGAGTTTTTCAACGCAAGCTTAGATCAGGCTAGCTCGGCTCAATGTGTGGCATATCTTCCACAATTTGCCAAGTGCCATTTGGTAATTTCACCAAGGAAAAATACGTCGTGAAAACCAAGGCTTTCCCTTTCAAAATCGCCTTCACGTGCGCGACATTCTGGGTCGCCTCCATTTGCAAAAGATGCACTTCGCGGGTATCTCCACCTATCTTTTTGTCACGAATCAACTGGAGATAGCTGGCCTTATCGGTGACAC
>DAITMB010000043.1:0-16070 GCA_036835375.1 Bacteroidota bacterium | reverse complement strand
AAAGCATGGACGACTTCGCTGATTTTGCTCCAATCTTCATGGGTTTGGGCTAAGCCCGACTGAAGAGCGAGGATCATACATACGATCCCCAAAAAGACTTTTTTCATAAATAAAACATGTTGATTGAAAAATAATGAGTAAAAAATGAACTATCAAAGCGAAATGACAATAGATGTGCGCATCATGGAATGGTGCGAGAAATCATCTTCGCGGCTGAAAGCCATGAGCATGTGATAGGATTGCCCAATGATGAGATCGTGGTGCCACTGATCCACTGCCGCAAGAGGCAGCATAAACGCTATGTCGGTAGAGTCCCGGGTTTCTTTTCCGCTGATCAAGCGGAGGGCAGACTGCCCCCCCAGCTCCGTGATCGCCCGATGGTCGCCTGGCGCCAGAATGAAACGATCGGATAACGTGACTTCAGCGCCCGATACAGATGCCATGATGAGCTGGGTTCCAGCGAGGCCTGGCTTGGTGTGAAAGCCGATGGCAACCCAGCCTTGCGTAGGGGCAGACATCTTCACATAAAGCGAATCTCCGATGATTTGCCAAAGCACCTTCATACCATTTCGGGTCACTTCCTGCTGGGTATCAGTGTTCAGATGGGGAGTACTCGAGTCCAAGGGGGTCATATCTGAAGTAGGTTGATCTGTGGAAGGCTGTGCCTGACAGGATGTCGCCCAGACTATTAGCCAAGTACAAGCGGCCCAAACAAAATTTTTCATATTGGTGAATGAAGGGTTAGGAAATACAATTGATAATGAAATAATTGATTTATCAATTATATGGGCAAAGTTTGGGACTTTAACAGAGGAAGCATAAAGGCTTCAGGAATAATTCTCAAAAATTTTATTCAGCGTCGATTTGAACTGCTCAATCTCCGCTTCCTCCAGTCCCTTCAGTCCTTGCAATCTCACAGCTTGCGCCACAGGTGTGATGCGCGATACGATTTCGGATCCAGCTTCGGTCAAAAAGAGTTGATACGCACGACGGTCATTCGGCATCGCTTCGCGCCTCACCCACCCTTTTGATTCTAAAAAGTCCAGCGCACGTGTCACTGCCGCCGGATCCTTAAAGGTGAGGGCTGCCACTTCACTCTGAATGATGGCCTCTCGCTCGCTGATTCGCTTCAGAATCGCCCATTGGTCAGGGGCTATGTCCACTCCGACTTGCTTAAGGGCTGCGTTGGCGTAGCGCTTGGTCTGCCGCTCTGTTCGTTCCAACAAATAAATGAACACTTCTTCGAGTAGCAAGTCTTTCATGGGCGATAAAGGTAGTTAATCTTTGACTTGATTACCCAGCGAATAATTGATCAATCAATTATTGATTCATCAACAAGAGTTGCGAGTTTTTTTCTTGTTTCCAAATGCTCGTGAACTTTTTCGCATAATTGGTCGCGCTACCTCAGGTTTCACCGAGACCCAATCGCCCTGCCAGCGAAGCACTGGCAGGGCGATTGGGCTGAAAAACTTCAGAGATGATCTTCTGAGACACCTACATTTTAGGGCTCTTGGGCTTACTGAGGCACCAGCATGGCTTGAAGCACTGCTTGGGGCTGAATCAGTCGTCCGACCTTGTCAACATCCTCTCCGGTAGCGCCAGTGCTGACCAGAAGTTCGTATACCTCCGCAGTCGTGATGTCAGGCTGAATGGCACGCATGATCCCGACAAGTCCTGAGACAATGGGTGTCGCCATAGAAGTTCCGTTGTAGCTCTGATATTTGCTTCCGGGAACAGAGGACAAAATATTCACTCCAGGAGATGCGATAGGCATTTTCAAGGAAGTATTCGTGTTCGAAAAACTAGCTTTGCGCAAATCAGGACCGACAGCCGACACACAGATGACACCAGCAATGTTCGCGGGGGTAAACCCTTTTGCATCTTGATTGCTGTTGCCAGCGGCAACCACGACAATGGCACCGAGCTTATTGGCATATGTGATCGCATCTACCTGAGATTTCGGTGCGCGACCTCCAAACGAAGGTCCTCCAAGAGACATGGAGATCACATCGGCACCGTCTTCAGCTGCCTTGATGATTGCCCGGGCGACACGCAGGTCCGTTCCACGACCATAGTCATCTAAAGCGGCATATCCGGAGATGGTCACAAATTTCCCTTCCCAGTTCATTGATGCGACACCCAGGCTGTTATTCGCTACTGCACCTGCCAATCCCGCGCAATGCGTACCATGTGAATGCTTGTCATAATCGCCATCGGTATCGCTCATCTGATAGATTTTAGCGAGGTCCTCATGGCCGGGATCCACGCCCGTATCAACGATTGCCACTTTGGCTTTCTTGGCAGGCCTGATGCCTTTAAGGGTAGCATGTACTGCTTCGTAATTCAGTGCTTGTGCGTACCACTGTTGATCAAAATAGGGATCATTAGCAAGAGAACTGATATTCAAAGGCTCAGGAAGATTCCCGCTGATGGGAGATACAAACTCAAAATGGCGATTTGGCTCTACATGGTCTACATTTTCTGTATCCGCGTTCAGTTCCCATCGCAGGCGGTCAATCTTGGTGGCGCAAACAGTGACCACATACACTTGCGCGAGATCTTTGTTATCCTCAAAAGCGACTGTAGGAAAGGCCCTGACAGCAGTGGCATGATAGCGATTGAGAAGATCCTGAATGGGCTTTTCGTTGATGTGATCATCTTCTCCCAACTCCAACAACAACTCTGATTCGTAGCCAGATTTGATAGAATCCATTTGAGAGAGAGACTCATAAGCGAATCCCAGCCCGTAAATGGTGCCGCCAATGATCGCAGAGAGCAGTCCTGGAACGAGGAAGAGCTTAAAATTAAATTTTCTAAGGGCGAGAAATCCAGAAGCGATGGCCATTCCAAGGCCAAAGTCAACCAACATGTGAGGAATTCTCAGCCAAAAACTGTCTTCACTCGGGTACACAAACTGGAAGATCAACGCCGTCATCATGAGCAAGAAGCTAGGCCAGGGATTGAATCGGCGGCCTTGGCTTCGTTGAGAGATTCCCTGAGCAAAGAAATAGAATGCAGCGATGACGATACTGATTCCAATAAGATGGGATGTCCACATAGTGTTTACAGAATTGACTTACCCCTTTTCTCCAAATAAGCAAAAAAGGGTAAGCAAAAATATTAAGCGAATTCGATATGGTCAATCTCGACCTGAGTTCCCCACATGAAAATACTCACTCCGCCAGCAGGATGAGCTTTCACCTTGACTGACTTACCCTCCTGTTGAAAACGACTGGGGAGAGGCCTTGCGGGCTGATATTGCTGCCCATCGCTCGCCACAATTCCCCAAAACCCTCCTGACAGATCGATATAGGTAACGTGTCCAATGATTTCCATGTATGTAAGATAAAGCCAACTGATTTACGCAAGAATAATAGGATGGTTTCTGTGTGAAAGGAATGCACAGAGGAAGATCTCCTCTTCAACAGAAAATAAGCGGTGCTGAGCTGCCAAAAACACTTCCCTATTCAGCGAAAAATCTGATAATGAATCAATTTCGTGGTCGCCAATCATCGCTCCAGCGCGGCTTGTCAAGCAGGATATCGACCAAGAAGGACCGCCGAATCTCTGCTCGGGTTTGAAAGGGGCGTGGGCGCGCTTCTCGCGGTGGCGGATCTGCCAACAGGTCTTCTAAATCGTTATCCACCAGCTGAGATCCCCTCAAAAAACTGGTAGAAGCCTTATATGCGATCTCTTGCTTCTCCAATCGCTGAACTCGCCCGTAATTCCTATCTTTGAATCCCCATCGAATGCTGAGAAACCGAAAGAATACGAGCAGGACAAAGCCCAACAAGGCACCTAGCAACATCCAGAGGTAATTCATAAGGCATCGAATCAAGTTACTTGCTGCACGAAGCAGGTTCATCTGCCGCACTATGTTAGCCAATTCTTCTCACAATTCACAAGTAGAGCGTCGATCATGCAACTGACCAGTTTAGACATATTCGGCTTCAAAAGTTTTGCAGACCGGCAGCGCTTCGTCTTCGATGCAGGGATCACCGGGATTGTAGGCCCCAATGGCTGCGGCAAATCCAACATCGTGGACGCCATTCGATGGGTGCTTGGGGAGCAACGGACCAAAAACCTTCGCTCCGATAAGATGGAAAACATCATCTTCAATGGCACCAAAACCCGGCGTAAAGCGAACTTTGCCGAAGTAGCGCTCACTTTCGAAAATACCCGCAACATTCTCCCCACGGAGTTTTCCACAGTCACTATCACGCGCAAGCTCTACCGATCAGGCGAAAGCGAATACCTTATCAATGGTGTCTCCTGCCGCCTTAAAGACATCCAAAACCTGTTTATGGACACGGGAATCAGTGCCGATTCCTACGCAATCATTGAGCTCAAGATGGTGGACGAAATCCTCACCAACAAAGACAATGAGCGCCGAAAATTCATTGAAGAAGCGGCAGGCATTTCTAAATACAAAATTCGCAAAAAACAGACTCTCAGCCGTTTGCAAGAAACGGACGCCGATTTAGAGCGCGTGGAAGACCTGCTCTTTGAAATTGATAAAAATCTTAAATCTCTCGAAAAGCAAGCCCGCCGTACCCAGCGATATTTCGAGTTAAAGGAGCTGTACAAACAAATATCTTCCCAGTATGCCTTTCTCTCATCGCGGGCCATTCGCGAAAAACAGCAGCAGCTCGACCGCCTTTCTCAACTCGGCCACGACGAGTTGCTGGGCGTTCAAAGCGCCTTGGCCCAGCGCGAGGCTCGCCTACAGGAACTCAAGGCCGATCTTCTCAATCAGGAAAAAAATCTTTCCTCTTCGCAGTACGACCTCAATCAGCATCTCCGAAAAATTCAGTCGGTAGAGACCGAGAAATCTATCAAAAATGAGCGGCTCAAATATCTCCAGCAACGGGAGCTGGCCATCCAGAACCAAATCGAGTCGGAACAGCAGCAACTCCATCGCACCCGCTCCCTTCTCACCCGGCTAAAAGAGGACGAGGCCCGGGCAAATACAGAAAAAGCGCAGGCCGCCACCGCAGAGGCAGAAATCAAGCAGCGCCTCCACGTCGCAAAAGCCTATTTTGAAGAGGAATCACAGAGTGCACAGGACTTAGGGACAGCTCAGCGAGAAGTAGAGCTCGCGCTGCAACAGCTGACCCGAGAAAAAGACATCAAGAAAGTACAGATCCAGAGCTTGGAAAGCGAGCTAGCCCGCGCACGCGAAGACCGAGAGCGAAGATCTGGCGATCTCGATGCTTTTTCAGAGCGCCAGCAAGTGCTGGAGCAAGAGGTGTTGGTGTTAGAGCGACAGGTGGAGGACCTACGCAGTCGGCGAGAATCTCATCGCCACGAGTTGGAAGACACGGAGCTGGCCGTTGCAGCTAAACAGGACAGTGTGTACAAGACCAATCGACTCATCGACGCCAAACAAAACGAATATAACCTCACCAAAAGCTTGGTGGAGAACTTGGAAGGCTTTCCCGCCAGTGTGAAGTTTCTCAAGAAAAATGCGCGCTGGCTCAAGGACGCCCCCCTGCTTTCGGATGTATTTGCCGTGCCAGAAACCTTCAAGGTCGCTTTGGAAAATTTTCTGGATCCCTATCTCAGCTACTATATCGTGGATTCTAGGGAAGATGCCATTCGATCGGTCCATTTGCTCAGTGATTCATCGAAGGGTCGCGCCAACTTCTTTGTCCTCGATGAACTAGAAAGCTACAAAGCCTCCACGCCCCTCTTATTCACCCAGGCGCAGCATGCTCTCGACGTGGTGGAAACGGCAGAACCCTATCGAAAGCTCGCGGCATTTTTGCTGGACAAACTCTATTTTGTTGAGCGGGAAGAGGACATCCCTGATGAAATTCCGCAAGATGCGATGTTTCTCACTCAAGCTGGCGGAGTGTCCCGGCGCAAATTTGTGATCAGCGGCGGATCTCTGGGGCTTTTTGAAGGCAAACGACTCGGGCGTGCCAAAAACCTCGAAAAGTTGGGCAAAGAGATTGAAAAGCTTGAAAAACAGTTGGGCTCCGAAAAATCCGAGTGGGAAAAGACCGCCCGCAGGCTCGATGAACTGAAGCGAATCAATTTTCAGCAGCAAATCGAACCGCTACAACAAGAGCTGTCTGCCAAGCAGCGCGACCTCTCCGTCCTCCAAAGCCGCGAAAAAGAACATCGCGAATTCATGGCGCGTGTAGGACAGCGGAGTGAAGTGCTCGAAAGCGAGATAGAATCCCTTCAGCAAGCCATTGAAGCGGCTGATCCACTCATCCGCAGAGACCTGGAGCTTCTCCAGCAGTACCAAAGCCAGGTGGCAGCGCAGCGAATCAAATCGCAAGATGCCAGCGACGAGGTGGATGCCCTCACCCGGCAATTCAACGACGCACACATTCGCCTCATTCACACCAGCAACCAAGTCGATAATCTTCTGCGCGAACGAGAGCAAAAGGAAGAGATCATCGATCGGCTGTCCGACAATGAGCTGGGCCTCAAGGCCGAATTAGAAACGGTGAGGCAGGACACCGACGGCATCATCCAGGCCAACCTCATGGACGACGAGGTGATCGTGTCCATGTATCGGCAAAAGAAAGAGATGGAGGCGACGGTCGGGCGAATGGAAGAAAAAGTCGGCATGGTGAAAAATAGCATTCACCAGGTCGAAGAGTCCATGAGTGGAGAGCGCAAGCGAAGGGAGGAAATCATGGAGCGCCAGGCGAGCTTAAAAGATCAAACCGCAGACATCCGGATTGAGCTCAATGGCTTACGCGAACGCATGTCGGTGGAATTTCAGGTAGATGTGACCAAGCTCGAAGCCAACGCCTTGTTTGATAAGCCAATGGAGGAATACGACCTTGCTGCCCTTGAAAGCCAAATGCTCTCGGTGCGTGCCAAAGTTCAGACATACGGCGAAATCAATCCCATGGCAGTGGAAGCCTACGCTGAAATGAAGGAGCGATTTGACTTTATCAACGCGCAAAAAGAAGACCTTCACGAAGCCAAGCAATCGCTCATGGCCACCATCGCCGAAATTGACCAAACGGCCAAGGAGAAGTTTCTCGAGACCTTCGTCCAAGTCAAGGAGAATTTCCAAACTGTGTTTCGCTCCCTTTTTTCGGAAGATGACAAGTGCGATTTGCTGCTGCTGGACGAAGAAAATCCGCTGGAGTCCGATGTTTCCATCATCGCGCGGCCCAAGGGCAAGCGCCCCCTCACCATCAAGCAGCTTTCTGGCGGAGAAAAGACCCTTACAGCCGTGGCCCTGCTATTTTCACTTTATCTCATTAAGCCTGCCCCATTCTGTATTTTCGACGAGGTGGATGCCCCCCTGGATGATGCCAACATCGACAAATTCAATAACATCATCCGCGATTTTTCTAAAGACTCGCAGTTCATCATTGTTACTCACAACAAGCGCACCATGGCCTCCACACAAGTGATGTATGGCGTCACCATGCAGCAAGTAGGGATCTCCCATGTGTTGCCCGTGAACATGGAGTCGATGCCTGTGGGTGTGTGAGTTTTAATAATAGATTCCTATTGCTGTGGCAAAGTAATGCCTCATCAGGCTTGAGAAAACTTCGAATCTGAATGCATTTCTTCTTCGAGGACATCTACCCACAGCGCCTTTCGGTTGAGGATGATGGTGGGCAGTGTCCCGACCAAAATGAGGATAGGAGCCCATTTTTGGTCAAATTGAAACACCATCAGCAGCGTCATCACGACGAGGCTAAGCCCAAATAAAATCCGGCGGCGCATTTGGCGATCGGACACGTTGAACCCCAGCTCAATCTCTTGCTGACGAGGCACCATAACGGTCCCTCCCACTGTCCCAAACATCGATTTTACCGACAACGGATATTCGCCATCTTCCAGGTCTAAGGAAGTAGTTTCCCCATTCTTCAGCTTCACCTCTTGACCGGCGATGGACACCGTGACCACATGGCCGGAGGCAAACATTTGCTTGGTGCGGGAAAGGGAGAGGGAGGTCATAAGGTGCAGTCTATGATAATTCTTCTGGCGGGATGGCTTGCACTTTTTTAGGGTCGATGCGCAGGATTATTGATAAAAGTGGGGTCACTCAATGTTTTCAAGAATGCGATCACATCGGCTTTTTCCTCTTCGGTGAGGCTGATGTTCTGGATCAGCGGGTCGCGATTGATTTGTGTGGCTTCTCCGCCTTTGCCGTAATGATCCAGCACTTCTTCCAAGGTCTGGAAACGGCCATCGTGCATGTAGGGAGCTGTGTATTCGATATTGCGGAGAGAAGGAACACGGAATTTGTTGATGTCCCTGTTGTTCTTGGTCACCGCTCCCCTGCCCAGGTCATCATAGAACTCGTCGAGGGCATTGTTGAGGAAGGCACCACTGGGTTCATCCATGTTGAATCCGCCGTGACAATGAAAGCATTCCGCGTGCTTGGTGTTGATATCCTCCGTGAAGTAGAGCTTATACCCTCGCAATTCGCTGGGGGTGAATATTGTGCTATCAAAGCCCGAAGCGATGAACTGATCATAGCGAGAATTAGCGCTGACAAGTGTGCGCTCAAAGCTGGCGATGACTTTTTCTACCTGATCGAAGCTTAGCGTTGTGGTTGCAAACACGCGCTTGAATTCTTCGGCATAATAGGGGTCGCTTTCCAAGCGGGCCATCACGGTAGCTGTGTCGCTGGCCATTTCGAAATGGCTCAGAATCGGATCTATCACCTGCTCTTCTAGGGAGGTCGCTCGCCCATCCCAAAAGAGGTTTCTGGCATAAGCGAGGTTCATGATCGCCATGGATTGGCGAGTCCCCTTGAGGCCATCGTGCCCGACGCTGAAGCGTCTTGGATCCGAAAACCCTTTGTCGGGCAAGTGGCAGGAACCACACGAAATGGACAGATCATTGGACAAGATCGGATCGTAGAAGAGCCGCTTGCCAAGGGCAACTTTGGCAGGAGTGAGGGGATTGTTGGCAGGAACTTCGATTTCCCGAAAATGGGCAGGCACTTCTATGCTCATGGGCAGCAGGTCCTCCGATATCGGCGGCACGGGAGGTGTCTTGTCGCAAGCGAACATCCACATGGGGATCACGACTGCGAAAAATGCCCTGAGGGGGTAATTATTCGAGGCGAAGGGCATGGGTACTCAAATTACGGGTGATGGCCTCGGCAAGGCCAAAATTATTGGTCGTGTGGGTAAAGTTCTGATTCACCATGTCAATGGTATCAGCGCCTTGGTAAAACAACTTGTTCACATCTAAGGTGAAATCCAACGAACGCTCTGGGGTGGTCCCTTCTGTCACAGAGAAAGTATGTACTCCGTCCAAAAAGCTTATTTCTCTAAATAACGTATCGAGACCCGTGTGATACGTCAATCCTTTGCCAAGAGACAATCCATTAGCTTCGGGACTTTCGTCAATGTTCCCGTCAATTTTCAAGAAAATGTAGCCGCTGTTCCAAGTCCAAAAGGCTCCATGAAATTCGCTCAGAGGATGCATGGTGGCGTAGGTCACCGGATCCAAATGGTTGAAACTTTTGGGAACGCCAAGGCTGAGCTTGATCCCCCGGTAGCTTCCAGCAGGCACTTCAAATGCTTCTGTCCGCAAAGTACCATCATTGGTGAGGCTAGAATTGGTTCCGTAAATCTTTCCGTCTCCAAAGTCAAATAGCCACACGGGCTCTTCTTGCCCGGCAGAATTTACCAGAAATTCCTCTCCATCTTCGCGCACAAGCTTGATCTCAGAAACGTAGAGCTGAAAATTGTCGAATTGGAAAGCACGTCCCTCAGGATTCATGAAGGGACTACCAACTATGAAGAGGTCATCTGAAATGACTGGCCTGATACCTACACCGATCAAGCCTGTGGGAAGGGGATCTACCCGATCACAAGCGGAGAAGAGAGCCAGTAACAGGCTCAGCATTAGCATTTGTTTCATTTCTCTGGAGTTGTTTGATGAAAAAATGATTTCAGATCAATGCTCCATTTTCGGGATTTATTTCTCCAAAATCAATGAGAAAACGCAATCCTTTAGGAGAAAGTTCCCTCTCACTCTGTGACTGTTACGCCTCGCCAAAAGGCTACGTACCCTTCGATTTTCTTGGCTGCTTCGCTCGTTGTAGGATAATACCAGGCAGCATCCGCATTGACTTTACCATCGACTTCTATGTGGTAATAGGAGGCCGTTCCTTTCCAGGGGCACACAGAATGCAGCTCACTGGGGCGGAAATAAGAGCTTGTTAACGCATCGGCAGGAAAGTAGTGGTTTCCTTCCACGACAATGGTTTGATCGCTTTCTGCGATTACATGACCGTTCCAAGTAGCTTTCATGAGGGGAAATAGTTAGAAATGAGAGGAAAATGAAAATACAAATTCGTCAAATAAACCTCCCTTTGCTCAGAGATGTTTCGCTGGGTGCTCAGGGGATCTGGGGCGAAGGGTTAAAAAATGGAAACGGGCTTCGCCGAGAAATACTCGCTACAGGACAAAAGACTCCTTGATACTAGATACGATGGCTCATCGCCGTTGAAATGTCCTGAAATATTTTTTTCTGATGATCTTGGTCACTTATTTTTGACTCATGATCAGTTACAACTCGAAAAATTGGTGGGAAGCCATTTCCCACTTTCACACCAGCTACGTCATTCGCCGCACCGGACGCATGGTCCTGTGGATGGGCTTGTTTGCCACTGGTGTGGTCCTGTGCGATCGGATGTTCCAGCGCTTTCACAACCTCCAACTCTTCACCCTTGACACATGGATCTTCACCCTGCTGGGGGTGATGTTGTCATTGCTCATGGTGTTTCGTCTCAACAGTGCCTATGACCGCTGGTGGGAAGGCCGCAAACAATGGGGCGCGCTGGTCAATCATACGCGCGGCCTAGCAGTGCTCATCAACGGGATGATCAGCCCGGAAGATCGTGTCAATCGCGTGTTTTTTGCCAAAGGGATCTCGGCTTATGTGTTGTCGCTCAGTGATCACCTCCGCGATAAAAACAGCCACCACCTCATCGAAATGTACTCAGACGAGTCGCCCGAGCAGATTCGGAGCCGTAGCCACGTCCCAAACAAAATCGTAAGCGATCTCTACCGTCGTATTGAACAGCTCTACCAATCGGGCGTCATTGATGGATTTCACCTCAATCAGCTCAAGCCCGAGACACAATCTTTCCTTGACATTCAGGGTGCTTGCGAGCGCATCAAGTCCACGCCGATCCCCTTTGCCCATAATTTTTTCATCAAGCTTCTGGTCATTTCCTACATCGTGCTGGTGCCTTTTGTGCTAGAATCCATGATGAATGCCTGGCTTGGCCCCATCCTGCTCTCGATGCTGGTAGCCTATGTTCTCATTGGCATCGAGTTCATTTCAGTGGAGATTGAGGAGCCGTTTGGCCTGGATTGCAATGACCTGCCAACTCATAACTTAGCCGTTAAAATCCAGAAAAACGTTCACGAAATTCTCGATGTGGTGCTCGAAGGCGTCGAAGAAGAAAAAGGGCAGTACATGGTCATCAGTTGATCTGAGCACCGACGCCAAGTCATTGGATGAATTCGCTTTTTTGCGCCTCCAAATCTCCTTGATTGACTAAGTTGCCTGCAAATTCACGTCTGTGAGCATTCTGAAAAAACTGGCTGGCCAAACGGCGATCTACGGGAGCAGTGTGATCCTCTCACGTCTCCTCAACGTGGCATTCACCCCGCTCTACACGGGGATTTTTCCGCCAGAGTTATATGGGATTTACACCAATCTCTACGCGTATGTCGCCTTGGTGAATGTGGTGCTCACTTTTGGGATGGAAACGACCTTCTTTCGTTTTCTTCAAGACCAGCAGGACCCACGAAAGATTTATGGGCAAGCATTTTTCTGGGTTGCATCTCTTTCGCTGACCTTTGTGGCGCTGAGCACAGCGCTACATCCCCTGCTCGCATCATGGATGGGCTACGCTGGACAAGAGTCCTATTTACTATACCTGATTGCGATCATTTTCCTCGATGTGCTGGCAGCCCTTCCCCTCGCGAAACTTCGCCAAGAAGAGCGGGTGAAGTGGTTTGCGGGCGTGACAATCATCAATGTCATCGTGACCCTCGTGGCCAATTTGATCTTCGTGTACTGGCTTCGAATGGGGATTGAGTATGTGTTCATTTCTAATCTTCTTGCTTCAGTGATCCGCCTGGGGATGGCGCTCTGGAAAAATCTCCCGACTCGCCTTCGCCCTGACTTTCGGCTGCTGCGGCGAATGCTGGATTATGCCTGGTTCATTATGATTGCTGGCGTGGCCGGGATCATGAACGAAACGCTTGATCGCATCATGATCCCGTTTCGCTGGGAAGATGGCACCTGGATGGATGGCGTGGCGCAGAGCGGCGAAGCGCTCAACGGTATTTATGGTGCGAATTACAAAGTCGCGATGCTCATCGCGCTGGCGACACAAGCATTTCGATACGCTGCGGAGCCTTTCTTTTTCAAAGAAGAATCGCAAAAAGATTCTCCTAAGACCTTTGCACGAGTTTTTCACTACTTCATGCTCGCGGCCTTGACTGGCTTTTTGCTCATTGCCTCTTTTGCGCAGGAGATCGTGTCGTTCGACTTATTTGGCCTCACACAGCGAAGCTTCGTGGACAGGGCCTACTGGTCTGGCATCAAGGTGATCCCTATTTTGCTGGCCGCATACGTCTTCTCCGCTGCCTACATTAACCTCTCTATTTGGTTCAAAATCACGAAGCAGACGCGATTTGCCATCTTGTTTACCGGAGTAGGTGCGATCATCACCGTGACGATCAACTACTTCGGCATTCCTCACTTCGGCTACATGGCGAGCGCCTGGGCGACCCTGGCCTGCTACGCGGTGATGTGCGTGATGGTATATGTCGTAGGACAACGGCACTACCCCGTGCCCTATCCCGTAGGCAGGTTGCTAGGATATACAGCGCTATTTGTCGGCGGTCTTCTTGTCAATCAAGAGATCGGCCCCAGCGACGGCTTTTGGCTGGCATCATGGATGAAAGTAGGCATTTGTCTGCTGCTCATTGGCACCGTGGTAGCGCTGGAAAAGTGGATTCCTGTAAAATATCCCCTGCCAAAGCCTGTCAATCGATCATGATGTATGAAAGAGATGAACCATGAGATGATGAACGACGTCTCAAAAAGGATTAGCATTTGCATGACTTGCTGAGCGAATCCACAGACCAAGGAAAAGAGTTTGTCATGGAGGTCCTTCGCACAGCTGATTTGTTTGAGTGGCGGAAAAACCCTATTTTTTGCCTTGCATTTTATCACCATCCATCCTTCCGAAATGATCAAAGCCGTAATTGTAGAAGACGAAAAACATAGCCAAGAGCTCCTTCATGAATTGGTGAAGGAATACTGCGAAGGAGTCGAAATCGTGGGGCTGGCTGGTACGGTAGCCGAGGCGCTTCAGATCATCACAGAAACAGAGCCCACGCTCGTATTTTTGGACATTGAGCTCCCGGATGGGGATGGGTTTCAGGTGTTGGAAAAGTTGGATTCGCCGAAGTTTGATGTCATTTTCACAACGGCTTACGATCAATATGCCATGCGAGCGTTCAAATTTGCGGCGACTGATTATCTTCTCAAACCCATCGACAATGAGGAACTGGAGCAAGCAGTAGCGAGGGTAGTCGAAAAACAAAAAGCTACTCCCGGTGATGGGAAAGCAGATCAGCTACAGGCATTGATCCGCAACATTCGCAACATCGGAACACCATTCAAGCGCATTGTGCTGCCTACCACCAATGGGTTCACAGTGGTCAACCCCGAAGACATCATCCGCTGCGAGTCTGATCGCAATTATACCTTCATTTTCCTCAAAGACGGACGCCGCATTCTCGTGTCCCGCACCATCAAGGAGTATGATGAAATGCTCACAGAATTCAACTTCTTCCGCATTCACCAATCTCACCTCATCAACCTCAATTTCCTCAAAAACTACACCCGAGGCCGCGGCGGCTATGTCGAGCTGACAGATGGTACCGTGCTAGATGTATCGGCCCGAAGAAAGTCGGAGTTTTTGGCAAAAATGGGCGGAACCAGCCCAGAATAGCAAGGCGGGGTGAAGATTGCATGAACTGATTCGAGATCGAAGTCCGTCTGCGAGTCGATCACCTTCCCCCATACATGCGCTCGAACTTAATCTGTTTGTTGGACTTTTCTGGTCCAATGAAGGCATCCGTCCTTTCAAGCGATCTTTTTAGTCCGCTGACTGTGGGTGATATTTTTCGTTGCAGAGCCAACCTTCACCTCGCGAACTGACCTCTCTTGGTGTCTTTGTATCAGATTGGGGTAATTCTTGAATATCCGAAACTGATCAGACTCGCTTTGTTGATGTAGTAGCTATTCTGGACGAATGCCGAAATTTGCTCCATGTCAATGCGAACGATTAAGTCGTTAACTTCCTGTTAGCACATGAAAACCAAATTTCTAGCGCTACGCTAAGAAAAGGGCGAAATCGTTCAAATGAACCATTTCGGAAGACAAAAAACTTGCTTAATATGTGTAGCTACTATTCAACCCTGTCTGAAGCGCTTGACCAAAAGATCGATGAACAAAAAACAAATTACCCTATCCGACCTTGCCAAAGAGCTCGGAATTAGCACAGCCACCGTCTCCAGAGCGCTCAAAGATTATCCTGACATCAGTGACTCCACCAAGATTCGCGTCCTCAACTTGGCAAAGGAGTGGAACTATCGCCCTAATTCGATGGCAGCAGGCCTTCGAAAAAGAGAATCAAAGGTCATCGGCGTCATTGTGCCGGACATTATCAATCATTTTTTTTCATCAGTGATCAAAGGCATCATGTCTGTGGCATATGATGCCGATTACCGGGTCATGCTGATGCAGTCTGATGAGTCCTATGAGAAAGAACTGGTGGATGCTGAGGCACTATTTTCTAGCCGCGTGGATGGGGTGTTGGTCTCGGTAGCACATGGCACAAAGTCATACGAACACTTGCTCCAATTCAATCAGTCGGGGATTCCCATCGTGTTTTTTGACAAAGTACCAAGCGACATCACAGATTCTTCCAAGGTGGTTGTGGATGACTATCATGGGGCCTTTTCAGTGGTTGAGCATATGATCGATCAGGGTTGCCGCCGGATTGCTCACTTTCGTGGGCCACTGCTCGCTTCTACTTCCCGCAATCGCTACGAAGGATACATCGCTGCGTTAAGAAAACATGCTCTTCCCATTGAAGAATGCTTAGTAAAAGCTTGTCAAGAAATCACCTTAGAGGAAGGCCACGACTTCACGCAGGCCCTCATAGAAGCTGGAGATCCGTTCGATGGCGTTTTTGCAGTCACGGACAATGTCGCTCTGGGAGCCATTTTGAGTTTGCGAAACGCAGGCAAGCACATTCCAAACGAGGTCGCAGTCGTGGGATTTAGCGACTGGAAAATAGCTGCCATCCTCGATCCGCCATTGACATCGGTGGCCCAACCAAGCGAAGAGATGGGGACCCTTGCCGCCAAACTACTTCTTAAGGAAATCGCGGCCATCAAGGATGAGGAAGAAATAAGTCCAGAGACCATTATTCTCCGCACAGAACTCAAAATCCGGAGGTCCTCCCTAAGAAAGATTGGCGAATGAATATGATAGATGGTCGCTTCAAAAGTCCCTTCAGTACTGACATTTGTGCGCGAGAGGGAGCCTCCCTCTCGATGATTTTTATGCCAAGCTGACAGATCAACTGACAGAACAAACACGAATATCAGCCTTTGGTACAAAATGGCAGGTCATTTTGCCTTGGCACGTATTTCGATTGGGTGTGATTGAATTAGTCATTTTAAGACAATTAATTCATCACTGCAAAAGCGACAAACTTATATGGCAATCAACATCAAACCGTTGGCCGATCGCGTACTGGTAGAACCAGCGCCGGCCGAAGACAAGACAGCTTCCGGTATCATCATCCCTGACACCGCAAAAGAAAAGCCTCAGCGTGGAACCGTTATCGCCGTGGGCCCAGGTAAAAAAGATGAGCCTACCACAGTGTCCGTCGGCAATACGGTTTTGTACGGAAAATACTCCGGAACTGAAATCACCATTGACGGAATCAATTACCTCATGATGCGCGAGTCAGACATCCTCGCCATTGTGTAACCTCGTGTGAAGCTGTAAAGCGTTTCTTT